>URYE01000015.1 GCA_900551945.1 uncultured Eubacterium sp.
ATTTGTTCTTGGTCGTGCCATAATACTCTCCTTACAATATTTATACATATATTATATATCTAATATATGTATATGTCAAGTAAAAAAAGAGTGGCTTTCAGCCCCACAGCGAGCTATGGGGTTTTTCGCCACTTATTTATAACCATCTTAATATTTATATAGGTGTAGTTGTAGATAGTGAAAATGGTATGACATTTTATAGTCTATGGTAAAGGCTTAGTAGTTCTTAGTTGTGCTTTAAACAAACAGTGATGCCCCAACAGGACGTTGGGGCAAACAAGCAGTGACACGATGTCGCATTGATTTACGCGAACAACGAGCTAAAGTCTGTGCTTGCACAAGACCTTAGCGACTGTCGCGATAACTTGAGAAACTCGCAAAGCGGTTTCTCATAGTTGCGCTCACGTCCGTTTCTAATATCTAAATAAGCACAACTTAGAAATACTTAGCCTTTATCCATCAACTGTAAAATGTCATACCATTTTCACCACACAATAATAAAATTTATTTTTTATTTTTATGATTACTTTTTTTATTCTTTGCCTTATCTGCTAACTTTTTCTTACTTCCCTTATTTGTTGCCCCATTAACCTTGCCTTTTGCCCCACTCTTAGTTTTCTTAGTCGGCTTTTTAACAGAATATCCAAATGTCCCAAGCTTTTTACCAAGCTCAAAATACTCCCCATGAGAATATGTCACAAGCCCAGAAGAATTAAGCTCAAATCTGCCATTTTCATTCATATACTTATCATCAACAGTAACAGCAACTACTTCGGCAATAAACATATCATGAGTTCCAAGATGTTCAATCTTTTTAACCTTACACTCGATATTTACTGGACTTTCAGCTATTGATGGTGCATTAACCTTTTGCGACTTAATCGCAGTAAGGTTCATTTCTTTGAATTTATCAACGTCACGCCCAGACCTTACACCACAGTAATCTGTAGCCTTTACTATATCCTTTGTTGTTAAATTAATAACAAACTCCTTTGTTTCTTTAATAATGTCATAAGAATATCTTTCTGGTCTAACTGATATAGACACCATCGCAGGGTCTGAACAAATAGTTCCTGCCCATGCAACTGTTATTATATTAGGCTTTTCACCTTCTCTTTGACAGCTTACCATTACTGCTGGCACTGGATAAAGCATATTTCCCGGTTTAAAATTAGTCTTTGACATAAATTCTCCTTACACAAAAATATTTTTATAATTTCGTAGCACTACAAATCAAATATAACACTATTACAATTTATACAAACGCCTTATACTCCTGATACAAGTCATCTGCTCACACTTATTTCTTGTATCAACTATGTGAACGCCCTGCAAGCTTCTCAATTTATCTTGACAGTCTCCAAATTTCTTACAGATATATACTATTCATATAAATTCTCCCGTATAAAATTATTTATTTTTACATATTAATATAAATATAATCAATTTTGAAAGGGCTGTATATATGAATAACACCACTAATTATAAGCGAGACAATCATTTAAAAAAATTCACAATATACTCTTTTATCGTTACTTGTATTCTAGGTGTACTATTACACTTTGCTTATAATTTTTTTGGAAATAATATAATCGTGGGGCTATTTACCACAATAAATGAGTCTACATGGGAACATCTCAAATTATTATATTTCCCAATGTTACTTTGTATGCTTGTTGGACTCTTTAACTATAAAGATATCTCTAAAAATCTCAAACTCTTTGTAAATAGCTTTGCAATTTCAATATTTACTGGTATGTTACTAATCATTGTACTTTTCTATACTATAAGTGGCATAATTGGAAAAAACGTTGACTGGATAAACATTGCAATATATTTTATTGCTGTAATATGGGCATATGCACTATTTTTCCTATTGCAGACAAAATGGAGTCACTGCCGCTTTATTAATAGTGAAACTCTTTTTAAGCTCTCTGTTACTGCACTGATAATATGTACACTACTATTTTTCCTATTTACAATCTTGCCACCAAAAATAGGGCTTTTTAAACCCCCACTACAGTCATAAGCATCATTATTACAACTCAATTAAACACACTATATTTTAAATTTTTAAATATCAATAAGTTAAAATCATGCAAAATACAATTTTTAATGCTCATTTATTTTTTTGCAAACATAGTGATACCCCTCAAGCACAACTGCGCCGTGGTCTGCCGCAAGAAGCTGTGTATCAAGTACTTTGTAATGTACATTCTTTAAAATGGCATTTTTCTTATAAGTTATATCAATATGCGAAGTTGTCACAACTGAATTGTCATCTGACTTTGTAAGAGTAAGACAGTGCTTATCGTGGATAATACCATTTTCATCAATAAAAATGTCTTCTCTTACGTCTGAAATATCAAACCAGCCTGTGTCCCTTGCGTCATCACCTGCTACAGGATTAACACTTCCATCTGGTATAAGCGCAGCATAAGCCGTAGTAATAATTCTAGTTCTAGGGTCTCTATCATACGCACCATAACTTTTAAACTGTTCAGCTTCAATATCCTTTACGCCAGTCTCTTCTTCTAGTTCACGCATAGCAGCAATGTCAATATCTTCTTTATATTCAACAAACCCACCCGGTAACGCCCACATACCAATGCTAGGATGATTTTTTCTTCTTATAAGAAGTACTCTTTTTACAACTACGTCTTTATCATATGTAAATACGCAAGTATCCACTGTATTACATGGATTGTCATACTTCTTTGGGTCATATTCTTCTAAAAATGTCTTTAAATCTTTACCTTGCTCATTATATTTTTCAAGTCCTATAAAAGGCTTTATCTGTTCTTCGTCTAAATACATAAAAAGCTCCATTCTAATATACTTTTGTATATTTTAAAAATTTATTTTATTTGCGAAATGTTTCTCTTTTGCTCTGTTTAAAAAATCTATCCATTACTTCACACATTCCACAAAACTTATCTGTCATTACTATAACATAAGTTTCTTTATACTTTGGTGGTGTAACTGTAAGTGGAAACATATGCTTTGCTATAATATCCCCTTCTTTTCTAGTTATATTAAAGTTATTTCCAGCATTTTTAAGTGCTTTTGTTGGATGCTCAAAGCCATGCTTTCGCTCTCCTTTTTCAGGCTTATGACCATGCCAATCGTAAAGGAATAAATCGTGTAAAAGTCCCCCCTTAGCTGCTGCCTTTACGTCCCAACCTAACTTTTTACATATAAGATAATTATAATATGATACATGAACGGAGTGTTCAAAACACGTTGTATGACTGTGATGGTTATACTCCTTCATCTGCTGAACAACAGGATTTTCAACAATATCCTTTACAAAATCCATATATTCTTTCCCAGATTTGTCCCTATCATAGTGTTTCTTTCTTATACTTGAAATTCCTCTTTCAAAACGTGATGAATACTCAGGTTTCTTAATGTATTTTTTATAATTTCTTCTTCTGCTGCTTGTACCTGCATCGCATCTATTAGACATGATTAAAACTTTCCTTTCTTGTACAAATAAGTGACCGCTGATATATTCACATCGACCACTACTACAAATTGTGGTTTCCTATCTTTATAATTATACCACTTTTTTAATTTGTTACAAGAAAGCGTTATTTTGACAATTTTTTTATTAAATTTTAAAAGGAAATGATTAACCTATTGTATGATTTTGATAATTATGTTAGAATAGAAATAGAGATATTCGTGATAAATTATATGATATTGTTAATTACCATAATTATAAATAATATGGTGCTTTGCGACTTTCACAAAAGTATCATTGCATTTAATCACGTTTATTGCCGTAAAAACGGAGAATTGGAGGAATATATGAATGGAAATGTAATCGTTGGCCAGTCAGGTGGACCAACATCAGTAATTAATTCAAGTCTTGTAGGGGTATTTAAGACTGCGAAAGATAGAGGTGCTGACAAAGTATATGGTATGCTTCATGGTATCAAGGGACTTTTAGATGGTCAGTACGTTGACCTTTCAGAAAAGATTAAGACTGATATCGACATCGACCTTTTAAAGAGAACACCTTCTTCATTTTTAGGTTCATGTCGTTACAAATTACCTGAAATTAAAGGCAACGAGGATGTATACGAAAAGATTTTCAAGACTCTTGACGAATTAAACGTAAAGTATTTCTTCTACATTGGCGGAAACGACTCAATGGATACAATTAAGCAGCTTTCAGATTACGGTGCAATGGTTGGCAGCGATATAAGTTTTATGGGTGTTCCAAAGACTATTGATAATGACCTTGCTGTAACAGACCACACACCAGGTTTTGGTAGTGCTGCTAAGTACATAGCCGCAACAATGAAGGAAATTATTCGTGACGGTCTCGTATACGACTATCCAACAATCACTATTGTTGAAATTATGGGACGTAACGCCGGTTGGCTTACAGCAGCAGCAGCTCTCGCTAAGGGCGAAGACTGTGAAGGGGTAGATATGATTTATCTTCCAGAAAAAGTATTTGATATTGACAGCTTTATGAAGGCAGTTAAGGAAAGAAGCGAAGAAGGTCGTTCAATGGTAATCGCAATATCAGAAGGTATTAAGGTTGCCGACGGCAGATATGTATTTGAACTTTCTGACCACGTTGAATTCGTAGATGCTTTCGGTCATAAGCAGCTTGCTGGTTCTGCTAAGTTCCTTGCTAACAAGATTGGCTCTGAACTTGGAATTAAGACTCGTGCAGTTGAATTATCAACAATGCAGCGTTGTGCAGCTCACATGACATCTCGTACTGATATCACAGAAGCATTTAACGTAGGTGGTGCAGCCGTTAAGGCCGCATTTGAAGGCGAATCTGGACGAGTTGTAGTATTAAAGAGAATTTCTGATGACCCATATATGTGTATCACAGAAACTCATGATGTACATGACATTGCTAATGTTGAAAAGAAAGTTCCATTAGAATGGATTACAGATGACGATTATGTTACAGAAGACCTTATAAGATATATCAGACCTCTTATTCAGGCTGAACTTTCGCCAATTATGGTAGATGGTCTTCCAAGACATCTTAATGTTAATATGTAATTTTCAACATAACAACTAATTATAATTAAATATTACATAGATAATGGCTATATACATTAAAGCACTTTATTAAAGTTCTTTTGTATATAGCCATTATTTTTATATTATAATATTTTATTAATAACACCACAATCCATCTCATAAACTGTATCACACAATATTTCTATATCTTCCGCACTATGATTTGCCATAATAATAGTTTTACCACTTGATACAAGACTTTTAAATAAAGTTCTCATTTCACCAACACCATTTTTATCCAAACCATTCATCGGCTCATCAAGCAATAAAATATCTGGTTCTTCCATCAGTGCTTGTGCAAGACCTAATCTTTGTTTCATACCTAATGAGTATTTTCCAACATGTTTTTTACTTTCAGGGTCTAATCCAACCATTTCAATAGTTTTTTTTATTTTATCTTTTCCTATTTTTTTATTAATCCCTGCAAGAAATCTCAAATTATTATATGCACTATAATTACTTAAAAACCCAGGTGTTTCTATAATTGCCCCAATATTTTCTAATTGTGCACTATTATTCTTAACTTTTTCACCATTTATTAATATTTCACCTGATGATGGTGTAACAAAACCACATATACACTTTATTAACATTGTCTTACCTGAACCATTTCTTCCTATTAATCCATGTATTTTACCTTTCTCAAATGATACTGTAACATCATTAAGCACTATATTTGCACCATATTTTTTTGTAACATTTTTTACTTCAATTATATATTCTTTATCGTTATTCATTGTATACTACCACCTCTTGTCTGTTACCTGCAATTATAGCTATAACACTAAATATTGTAATTATAATAATATATGAAAATAATACATATGTTATTGTAGGACATTGTGTCCTACCACCAACATCTATACATCCAATGTAACTCCATGTTAATGGTGAAAACTTATATAAATATGGTTTACCATCAACAATAGCATTTAGCAATACAAAAAAACCTGCGACAATAATACCTAAACCTTTTGTCCTTGTTACAATATTTATTACATAAATTAACATTCCTACAAATACAAAACTTAGCCACATTAATATAAACGAAAAAAACATAGCTTGCATTGGTGTAAAATATCGTATTACTGAACCTGATATTCCTACCGTATTGTATCTTATATTAAGTGATGTCATTATACCTGAAGTCCCTGCACTTCCCAATACATCGCCCCAAGTAATCCCCCATTGCATATATCTTATATTAAATATGATAGTAAAAAAAAGATGTAATAATGTATATAGAAACGAACATATAATAATATATAATATTTGTCCTACACTCCATATACTTCTTTTTGTCCTAAGCATAATATAAGTTTGATTAGTATCTACAAATGGAGCATCACAAAAAATAAATATAACTGGTACAATAAATACAATTCTCATATATCTAAATGCAAACAAAAATGGAAAAATCCAAGGATTTATTTTTTGCCCCATATTATTACATAATATGCTAAGGTCTTTAGTATAAGAATATACAAGAAGTATTGTCATGGCTATGCACATCTTTATTCTTCTATTTCCACTCCATTTACGAATATTTTGCATACATATTCTAATGGCTTTCATTTCCATCAAGCCTCCTCTCTGCAAAATGCTTAAATACCCATAATGCAATTAAAAAATATCCCATACATACCATGCAGGATAACAATATTACGACAGAAGCTCTCATACCTAAATAAGCATTATTTCCTTTTTGTATATCAAATAAACTAATAGATTTCGGCAAAAAATCAAGAACATTTTCAACAAACATATTAATAAAAAAAGTTGATGTTACTGCTACAAACCTGTTAGGAACTGCTGATGATAACGCCATGCCCATTACTGCATATATTGCTGACACCATTGAAAATAAAAATATAAAAGAAATCGCTGCTAAAACTGGATAATTTCCATATGCAATATCATGGAATACCCTATACTCATGTACTTGATGTACCCCCAGCCCATTTTTAACTCCACATATTACGGAATATATTGAAAGTCCTATAAATGATATCAAAAAAGAAATTATATAACTTGTAGTGAATTTGGAAATGATATAATTTCTTCCTCCACATCTTATAATACATGAATTAAAATAATTATTACTTATATCATCACAAAAACTGGTTGCCATAGGAATTGAAGCAATTAATACTGGTATCTTATTCATATTATTAAAACCTGCTATATTACCTAGACCTTCAAGTACAGATTTCTTCAAACTATTTGTATCAAAATTATAGCTCATATACACGCATACCAAAATATATGAAATGATACATATATATATTTTATATGAGCTGAAAACACGCATTAGCTCCTGTCTATATGCTCCAAATAACTTTTTCATACAAACTCCTTATCTACTCAAAACCAATATTCCCTGTTCTATATGTATCTTTATTTTGTGCATCAATAATTATCATATTTCTTTCACAATCTTTACTACTTATTCCATCTTTTTCTGAATATAAACTTCTCGTCACAGTACAACTCCAAAATGGACGTATAGTAACTTGTTTCTGTGCATCCTTACTTCCCTTTATCCCCATAGGCACATATATAAGCTTTATATCCGTTATAGTCTGTTCGTCTAATTGATTATTGTACATTAAAAATGCCGAAAGTTGTTTTACTATATCTTCAATATCTACAATCTGTAAATTATCATTAACAATTTCTTTTTCATCAAACAACATATACGCATCAAATTGCTCTATTCCATTTCTGCCAAATGCTACAGTAACTTTTGTATCAACCGAATATTTAGAGTTATCATTAATACTATATTTCATCATCTCCAAACCATATAGCTCAACATCAAATTCCATATAATATAATTCATCTTCATATCCCCATGAAATCTCATTTAATATTTCCCCACTCTTAGTCTTATTATATCTTAAGATTTCTTCATTTCTCATCATGACTTTTGTCATACTGTCTTTATCATATGTATAAACAATTGGTTCATTTGAAGAAAGATTTATATTCAGTCTATTACATAAATCTCTTACCTCTTGCACTGCTTGTTGCTTAGGAAAATCGTCCAATTCCTCTTTTGGAAAAACTTCTTCTTTGCTCTTTTTACCACTTATTATTTCCTGATTATAATATTGATAATTACGTTCTAATGATTTAGGAGTATAAAAGCTGATACATCCTGTTCCTATTGACAACTTACTCTCATCATCATAAGTATAACCTCTCCTTTCTGGATTATTATCACTATATCCTTCCATATTTCTATTAATAGAAAATAAATCTACCACATCTTTCATTTCCTGTTCTGACCAATTTCTATATTCTGCTTTTAATTCTTTCAATGCAGTAGCTTTGTAATCCTCCACATCAATATCTACAGAAACTGAAGAATTAATGATTGTTTGTATATGCTTTGTATCATTATCTTCTTTAACTTCTACATTTTTCTCATCACTACCAGATATAGACCCATCTGGATATAATGAACAGCCAGCCGTTGTTAAACACAATATAAGTATTAATAATATTTTTTTCTTCATAGATACCTCTCCATTAAAAAAGCTGTTGCAGTCAGCATTTTATAAACAAAAGCCTCATACAACAGCTATAGTTTTTCCTATATTTGTTAAAACTACTATTATGGTGCCCAATCACCACTAACTAATACATAATATCTAAATGTTTCCCCTTTTAATCTATACATACTACCATTATAAGCTGGTCTTACCGTATAATAAAGATAATAAGTTCCTGTATTAGCAGTAGCCTGTACAGACTCAGAATATATTAAATTATCTTCATATTGTTGTCCCACAATTGTGAACTCTACATCATCCGAATTTCCAATATTACTATTCGTATATGTAACTCTCGCATAATTATCATTATCTGTTTTTAGAACATTACTTGAAAATTGCACGCTGTCTGCATCATCTGCAATCTCTAATCGAAAATTAAATGTTCCTGATGCTGCCGCTACTGGTACTACAAATAACATTGATACAAATACTGTTAATAACACTGTTTTTAAAAATTTTTTCATACTCATACTCCTTTCTGCTTAAAAGCAAATTCCCTAGTTACATTTTCAGAATATTCACCTCCATTATTTATTTTTTTCTGACTACCCTTTTTCTTTTTTTATAATATCATATAATTCTTGACTAATCTACAAAATTTCACAACTAACCTTAAAATATCCTATTTAACCTTTTTCGTTGCTATAGCTATATTTTATAAATTATTAAAATGCAAAATATCTTATTTACTTTATTTAATAATCCCTTTACATATCTGAATCCACCTATTAAAATACTAATATAAACATTATTAACAAAATATGGAGATTATAATATGAGATTTGTTATTCAACGTGTTAATCACGCAGATGTAAAAATAGACAATGAAACAGTAGGCGCTATTGATAAAGGGCTACTAATACTATTCGGAGCAGGGCAAGACGATACAGAAGAAATGCTTCAAAAGTTCGTAGACAAGATAATAAAATTAAGAATATTTTCCGATGAAAATGGAAAAACTAACCTTTCCTTAAATGATGTAAATGGGGAACTCTTAATTGTAAGTCAGTTCACTCTATACGCAGACTGTCGCAAAGGCAACCGCCCAAGCTTCACCTCTGCCTGCGCCCCAGACACAGCCAACCAACTCTACGAAAAATTTGTAAGTTTATGCAAACAACAATGCCACAAAGTAGAAACAGGCAGATTTGGTGCAGATATGAAAGTAACCCTTGAAAACGATGGACCATTCACCATTGTATTAGATAGTAGGGATTTCTAAAAAACACCCCCAACAAACTTATAAAAGGATAGGAGAAGAAAATGTTTAGACTCTGGTGCAAACTTTTTGATGACACGAACCACCTTATAAAAGACACAGTAATTGAAAATAGTGACTATAACCTAAATCGCACAAAGAAAATATTTGACGCAATAAGAACTGCCTGTTATGAATTTGACCTCGGAGAACCAATTTGGCTCGACTCAAATATAAGCGAGTTTCAAAGGCACTCCAAAGTCAGATTTTATCAAGATAACTTTATAGAGCAAATAGACTTCTCATATATGGAAATTCAAGTAATAGAAGAAGATTAACTATATAACTACATTTCTTGCTTCACCATTAATAAAGCTCTTAAGATTATTATAAATTTCATCAAGAAGCCTTACTCTCGCTTCATAAGTAGCCCAAGCATTGTGAGGTGTAATTACAAGTTTATTACTATCCTTGATAGTAAGTAAAGGATTGTCAGCTGACATAGGCTCTTTAGTAAGCACGTCAAGCCCTGCACCTGCAATTTCACCCTCATTAATAGCTTTTGCAAGGTCAGCTTCATTTACAATAGGACCTCGTCCCATATTGATAAGGTATGCTGTATTTTTCATTTTCTTGAAATTCTCATAATTCATAAGATTTTCTGTATATTTATTAAGTGGTGCATGGATTGAAATAATGTCCGAATTTTTCAATAAATCATCAAGTTCAACCTTTTCATACTCTGTATCGTAAGTGTTACCACTTGCTGAATAATAAACAACCTTACAACCAAATGCCTTTGCAACATCGGCAACTCGTCTTCCGATATTACCTAGTCCCACTATGCCCCAAGTTTTTCCTGCAAGCTCATTAAATACGTTGCCAAAGTTTGTAAATATCGTGCTGTTAGAATAATCACCAGATTTTACATAGTCGTCATAATATCTCATTTTTTCATAAAGATAGAAAAGATGTGCAAATGTATGTTGTACAACAGACATAGTTGAATAGCCTGCTACATTTGCAACTCTAATATTTAATGCCTTTGCACACTCTATATCAATATTGTTATAACCTGTTGCCGCCTCTAATATAATCTTAAGATTAGAAGCTGTGTACATTTCTTCCTTACCCATAACAATCTTATTAACAATAACTGCGTCAGGGTTGACATTTTTTAATCTTTCAAGCACCTGCTGTTTAGTGCTTTCAGCATATACAATCACTTCACCAAGTTCATTAAACTTGCTAATATCAATATCTTCTCCAAATGTCGCTCCATCTAAAATAAGTATCTTCATTTAAAACCACTCCTTTTAAATTTATTAAAATGAATACTCAATCCGCTTTACTAATGGCTTATAATAGTATTAACTATCATGTTCTATCAGAAGTTACTCACACTTTTTACAAGCCTTACTTATTGCTTTAAAAATACAAACGTAGTACTTATTTAACAATATCAAAAAGGACATAAAAGCACTAAAAAAATACAATGCCTTTATGCCCTAAATTAATTTAAATTATAATCTCTTTCTTAATGCTTCGCCCTCAGCTTCAAATCCTGGCTTGCCAAGAAGTGCAAACATATTGTGCTTGTAGCTTTCAACACCTGGCTGGTTAAATGGATTAACTCCAAGTATATAACCTGAAAGACCACATGCAAATTCAAAGAAATAGAATAATTCGCCTAAGTAGAACTCATTCTGTTCTGGAATTTTAACCATAAGGTTAGGTGTATTACCATCTGTATGAGCTAAAATTGTACCATTCATAGCACACTTATTAACGAAATCAACTGTCTTTCCTGCAAGATAGTTAAGTCCATCAAGGTCTTCGTCCTCAGCTTCGATAGTAATTTCCTCTCTAGCCTTTTCAACATTGAGAACAGTTTCAAACATAATTCTTGAACCGTCCTGAATGAACTGTCCCATTGAATGAAGGTCTGTTGTTAAATCAACACTAGCTGGGAAAAGTCCCTTGTTATCCTTACCTTCTGACTCGCCCATAAGCTGTTTCCACCATTCAAGTGTATAGTGAAGACTAGGTTCATAATCACAAAGGATTTCGATAGCCTTACCCTTTCTTAACATAATGTTACGAAGTGCTGCATACTGCATTGAGTCGTTGTTGTCAAAATCATTTTCAATACAACGCTTTCTTGCGCTTGCTGCACCCTCCATAAGCTTATCTATATCAGCTCCACTTGCTGCGATTGCAAGTAAACCTACTGCTGTAAGAACAGAGAAACGACCACCTACATCATCAGGAACTACAAATTCTTCGTATCCTTCTGCATCAGCAAGGTTCTTTAATGCTCCCTTTGCCTTATCTGTTGTAGCATATATTCTCTTAGCTGCTTCTTCTTTTCCGTACTTCTTCTCTAAGAGCTTCTTAAATACTCTAAATGCAATAGCAGGTTCTGTTGTTGTACCTGACTTAGAGATAATATTTACAGAGAAATCTCTATCTCCTATTACATCTATAAGATTTGATAAATATGTAGAGCTAATGCTGTTACCAACAAAATAGATTTCTGGTGCTTTACGAACTTCCTTAGAAACTGAGTTAAAGAAGTTGTGTCCTAAAAATTCAATAGCTGCTCTAGCTCCAAGATATGAACCACCAATACCAATAACTACAAGAACTTCTGAGTCAGACTGTATCTTCTTAGCTGCCTTTTTAATTCTTTCAAATTCATCTTTATCGTAATCTACTGGAAGGTCAATCCAACCAAGATAATCATTACCAGCTCCCTTCTTTGAAAGAAGAAGTTCCTTTGCGCTTTCTGTAATATCTTTCATAGACTCTACTTCATGTGCATGAACGAACCCCTCTGTCTTTGAATAATCAAAACTAACTTGTCCCATAACTACAAAATCTCCTTTTTAATAATCATTACAAGCCGTTAAAATTCTAACAAAAACGCACTTATCCTTATACCCTGTACAAACGCAAAAAAATTGCTACTTGTACAAGATAAATTTTAAACTATGAGAAACTCCCTTTGTGAGCTTCTTTTAGTTTAGCGACAGTCACCAATTCTTATGCAATCACAAACTTTGGCTCATTGTCTGCGCAAATTAAAATTTCACAACAACTCGTAATATTTACTTTAATTATAGCCACTTTATCCTAATTTTTCAAGCAATAGTTCCATAAAATAAAAAATTTCACGTTAAAATAAGACATATATTTTCTAAAAACAATAAAACACCATTTAAAGTACAACTATCTACGTTTATACTTTAAATGGTGCATAAATTTCAGAACATTATCTATTAATATTAAAAATTATATTCTCTCAACTAATTCCTTAATCAAACTTACAGAATTTTTTATTGCCTGCTTTTCAAATGTTGGATAGTCCATTGTTGCACTATCATCGGCTTTGTCTGATATCGCTCTTAAGATTACAAATGGAATACCATTAAGATATGAAGCCTGTGCTATAGCAGCACCTTCCATTTCAGTACAAAATCCGTCAAAATTATTGGAAATCTTTTGCTTAACTTCCTTATCAGATATAAACTGGTCGCCACTTACAACTCTGCCAACGTGTACGCCAATCTCTGGAACTGCCTTTGCACAGCTTTCCTTTGCAAGCTCAATAAGACGCTCATCTGCCTTAAATGACAAAGTATCCATTCTAGGAATTTGACCCAAAGCATATCCAAAACCAGTTGCGTCCATATCGTGATGAAGCACGTCACTTGAAATAACAACATCTGCAATATCAATCTCAGCCTTAAGAGAGCCTGCAATACCAGTGTTAATCACATAGTCAACCTTAAAATCATCAGCGAGTATCTGTGTACACACCGCAGCATTAACCTTACCAATGCCACTTCTTACAACAACAACATCTTTTCCATTAAGCTTTCCCTGCTTAAAGTTCATCTGAGCCTTAGTTTCTTCCTTTTCAATTGTCATAACTTCCACAATCTGAGCAACTTCCTCATCCATTGCACCAATAATACCTATCATACAAAAATCTCCATTTCTATTAATACTAACTTTTCAATGCCTAAATTGCTTTTTTATCATCAAGCCAATTAATACATTTCTACTCTAACACACAATCCATAGAATAGCCTAAAAATATCAACTTAACTCCTACAATTCAGACAAAATAAATAAGCTTTCTATCATATTATAAGAAATGCCACAATCTAGTCAAGCCATAGTTTCCAACCATTCTACAAAAATACGCAAAAATTCCCGCTTCTATAAAATATCCAACAAACTTTAATAATACATTATACAAGCCTTATAATATGCTTAATAGATATAATAAAGAAAAGAAACCGAATATTAACTGTTTTATGAACTTCCAAGTCTATTTATAATCCCCCATATTAAGTCAAAATATTAAATTATATCTTTTGCCCACGACACAACCTACCGACAAGATAGCAGGAGTATATAAGTAATAAATGCACCATTAAAAGAACAGCCAGATATATTTGTATGACAGTAGCGAACATACTTGTTCGATAATGGCATACAAATAAATTGGGCTGTACTTTTACTGGTGTGTGTTTACTTATATACTCCTGCTATCTTCACTATTCACTATTTTCCCATCAGATATTTCATAAATCACATCAGACAAAAACTCCAACTCCTCTTTATCGTGACACGCAAGTATAATTATTGCCCCTCTCTCCTTTGCCTTTCTCAAAATCTCTCTAACCTGCATGGCACCCGATTCATCAAGTGCATTTATCGGCTCATCAAGGATAATAATGTCAGGATACTCCATAACTGCTGCTGCAATGCCTAACCTTTGCTTCATACCAAGCGAATATTTTCTATAAGTTCTCTTGTCATCTGGTTCAAGCCCCACTTCTTCAAGCACTTCCCTTATTCTATCATCACCAATTCGCTTTTGAATAGAAGCCAATACTTGAAGATTTTTAAAACCTGTATAATTACCTATAAATGCTGGATTTTCAATAAGCACACCAATGCTTCGTGGAAATGATATTTGCTTTCCAAGTACTTCACCATTAATAGTAATAGTTCCACTATTTGCCACGATAAGCCCACTAATAGCTCTCATAAGCATAGTTTTTCCAGAACCATTTTTCCCCTTAAGACCGTACACCTTGCCACCCGTAAATTCAAGATTAATGTCAACAAGAACTGGCGAACCCTTAATCGTCTTATTAAGTCCTTGTATTACAATTTTATTTTCTGTCCTATTCTCTTCCATATCCACACTCACTCCATTTATATTGTTAAATATTTATCATAATATCTTTTACACTATCTAAACAAAACAACACTTTATATATACAATATCATTCCCTTTAAAAACCACATAACTATAAACTTTGTTTTAAAACCTCACGTCATTACTATATTTATGTAATTCTTTAAAATTGCAAAAATTTTACTATAACACATCGTACTTTCTAAAATATACATATCCCACTATCACACTTACAACAATTATCACAACATCGACCATTACTGACGTTGCAAGAAAAACTCCATTTTCACACACCTGAGTGTATCTGTACGTCATTAAAAAATTGCCCGGCAAAAACCACACTGTATAGTAAGCTGAAAATATAGCTACTGTAATAATACTTATGTAGCTTATAATAGCTGATGTTAAAAACGCCATTGTCATCTGAAAAAGTGACAATGCAATCCCTGTAAGCACTGGAAGTACAAGCACCATAACGCCGATAACATTTGCATTGTATATACTTTCTTTATTACAACCTAATACAACACTTATAACATCAGCATTAACATTTCCTATGCTAGAAAACATTGAGCTACTTACAACACATCTTACTGCCACACCCGCATATATTGACAAAAAGAACACCAACACTGTTGATATATTCCATATACATTTGCTAAACCACCAGTCTGACTTTCTTCTACTTCTTACAAGAACGTTCTTACCAAAGCCATGCAAGTCTTTTAATGGGTAATTGCCTATAAATAAAGCCAACACTATTACAATAATAAGATAGTTCGTTGGAATTTCAAATGGATTATTCTTTGCAGGTATATATTCTCTCATTCCCCTAAACACATATACAATACAATCTATAAACGATACTTGTAAACTTTGTTTACCATACATCATATAAGTTTGAATTTGCCTTACAAATGTATCTGCATAATCTATGCCTATAATAAACGGCAATATAAACTTATATCCCCCTGATAAAAGACCATATTTTAATTCAGCTAATATTTGGACAAAAAAATTACTCTTTGCTTTTTTCATTTTATCATTCCTTTTTTAAGAAATCTTTTCTTCTTATTAGAATAAAACCTAATACAATAAGCCCTATTGCAAACAACGCAGGATATACACAAGTACTAAAATAATCAAGTCCATTATAATACAAATATGTATCATAAAAACTACCTATTATTTTTGCAAAAAATATTACTATTGGAGCAGGGCTTATAGTTAATTCAACCATCATAAGTGCAACCATTGTCATATAGCCTACTACTGGTGTATTGAATACCCACCATGTAATTACAATAAATAATCCGATACAAAAAAGCATAAGAAACGTAACTACAAAACTAACAACCATCATTACTCTAAAATCAACAAACGTATCTACTTGTATTCTAAGTGTATAATAAGCATTACTATCAAGCGAATTCCAATTACATTGAACCTTGTCTGTAAGAAGTAATCCCCATATCGTAGTCCACACAAAAATATATACTCCTGCCAATAATGATGTAACAAAAATATCCTTTATAAGATTAACCCATATCCTTTTTAGATTTCCCCTTCTTATAATTTGATTTATCGAAAAATCATGTTTTAACGCATTAATATAAACAATTCCCATCACTGGAAATATCAACCATACTGCTGTAAGTTGTTCATAAATGTAAGCATCAGATAGACAATATACAACTTGTTTATTATCAAGCGCAACATACAATCTTAAATAAATATATATAGGAATTACCACCATAAAAAATATAACACTTCCTATAACAGATATATCACGAAGCCTATCTTTCATAAATTTCACCCTACCCAATCAAATTTAACCATTTTCTTTTGAGGATATTGCTGATAAATAAGATAATTCTCATTATTTTCAAGACTATAAAGCTCTGATAATATAACCTGACTACCTCCATATGCTATTGTATACAAAGTTATAGTTTGAACTTCATTAGACTTAAATAGCGTAGTCCCCTCACCTGTCACTTTTCTTACTCCATTAGAAAAACATGACGGCCACATCCACGCATTACTAAATTCTGGTTTAAACTTTATATCTTCTTGTGATATATTTTCATATGAAAGAGTATATGTAATAATTCTTTTTATATCACTATCTCTAAAATCATCTTGATATAATACATTCGGATATGCTTCATTAAAATCATCCAAAGTCCACACCCTGCTTTCAACTGGTGTAATTACCAAGTTATTAATATTAAGCGGATTGTCCTTTGAGTAATACTCTACTACTGCCTTTGGAAATCTTGTATTTATATCATGTATAAAATACCCACTAACACCTGCTATAATAATAACTATTGCAACTATAATTACTTTTATTTTAGAACGCATCTTTTTTCACCCCATTTCTAAAATATATAACACCTGATATAACTGCAACAATTAAAAGCTCTAATATAATAGCCATAGGTTGTGAACCCCTAGGCTGTGTCATATCAAGTAATGTAATTGGATTAATCTTACCTAACCAACTTATAACTTTTACATATGGTGAAATAACACTAAAGCCATAATAGACAATGAATGGTACAAGTGTAAGTAAAAATACATTTTCAATAGCATACACCGCTGCTAATGCTACTGTAGAAAATACACCTGCATATAAAAAATAAATTACAATAAATATCATAATGTATATATATGGGTGTGTATAATACACCTTATCCAACATTCTACTTCCAGATAATGCAAAAGTACCATTCCCTACGGGTACAAGTGATGGCAATACACAAGCCGATAACAACAAATTGACAAGCCAAGGAATAATTACAACAATACCCCCTGATATAAATGTGACTGTGTATTTTGCAACAAGATAATTCTTTTTTGTTGTTCTTGTATAAATATTTTTAATGTAACCACTCTTAATATCCATATAGTAAGTTATGCCATGTGCAAGTGTTGCAAGCACAGGTAATATCGTTAAAAATGTTGTTGCATAAGCATCGGCAAAGCTTCCGCCAAGCCAATAATTAAATACTGACTTTGGATAACATTGAAATGTTCCTTGAAAAAATTGCAATGGGTCTTTTGCTTCTGGAATAACTTCTACTATAAATTGTGCAATGCTTATTATTAAGCCTATAATTAAGGCTACCCACAGTGTTTTTGAACGTATTGCCCGTTCATATTCTATTTTTATCTGCTCTTTCATAACTATTCCCCTATTTTAATTGTCAAACTCTATCTTTATCATTGGACAACCTGATGGTATTTTAGATACAGAACTACTATATCCACTTCTAAATTTATGTGTTAAAAATCTTACACTCATATAAAGGTTATCTATTACTGTTACTTCTTCTAAATAACTGAATACAATTATAGTTTCTAATTCCTCATCCTTTTCAAAAGTATAATAATTATTGTGCTGATGGATTGGCTTGGTTATATCTAATATTTCTTTATATTTATCAAAGCCACATGACTCTATTATTGCATACTTAAAGTTTTTTTCGTCTGTACTATTATAAAAATATGGATTCATACAATATTCGATATCAGAAGCATCATCATTATGATTTGTCATTTTTACTTTTAAGAAAATCCACTTTGAATTTCTTTTTAAACACTTTCCATTATCATCGTATGCTGGTTCATCATCACCATAATTTAGTTCCCTTATCATAAAATCTTTAAAGCTACTATCACTCTCAAGTTCTTCTAACAATGTAAGGTCATCACTTTTCCAAGCATTTTCGACTGTAACATCAAAACCATCATACGTTACTTTTTCATTCATACTTGCAATCGGTATTTCTGTACCATCTTGTGCTTTATCTGCTGAATTTTTAATAGTTTCTCCATCAAAAGATGTCTTTAATTCTTTTGGCTCATCAGGATTTGTCTTATTACCAGTTTTATTATAATTTTCTACTCTTTGCTCTGCAGCAGATAAATTAGAAGAAGATAGCGAACAAGCAACCGATGATATTGCTATTATTAATGTGATACTTAATAATAATAACTTTCTAAACATTATACATTCCCTTTCAATAATAATTTATATTTTAAATAACTAAGATGTATATATCAAATTACCATTTTAAATACTATCTGGACTCCAATAACCAGAAAATACTCCTATTCCATCAGTTCCACCATCACAAAGTCTTCCTTTAATATATTCAAATCTATAACCTCTTTCATATGTATAATTAATCATGTAATACCAATCATATTGATGAAATATATATCCATCACTTGTACAAAAATGTCTATCAGTATTAGGATCATATGCCCATACATATGCCTGATAAGCATCTACTGGTTCCATTGCCCATATACAATACATATATGCACTCGTAGTATCTTCCTTTAATCTTTGTTCCGAAGTTTCCCACCTATCTGGTCCTTCAAAATCAAACATAAAATCACTATCATGATAATTGCCCTCTGCTTTTGCAACTGTAATTCCACTCTGTACCACTATTATACACAACAATCCTAATACTATTAAATTACCTAATTTTTTCTTAGTTCTTATCATACTAATTTCCTTCTGTTGTAAATTATTTTTATATACACCTTAGCTATATTCGCATTATATCCCCTATTTTTCTTAAATCAATAGCTTTGGCACGAGTGGTCGTTTAAACGGCACGAATGGTAACTAAAATAACAAAACATTAAAATTATTCAATTTTGGCAGGAATATTATATTTACATTTTTGTTATAATATAATAAAATATAAGTACTTAAAATGGTACTGTTTAAAGTACAGAAATGGGGTGTTATATGATAGCTACAAAACAAATGGATATACGAGCCAATATAAAAAAATATTTCGACCTAGCTTTTAATGGTGAAACTATTATAGTTTCTCGCAAACAAAATAAAAATGTTGTTGTTATCTCTGAAGCTGAATACAACGATTTACAAAAAGCGAAAAAAAATGCTGAATATCTTGCTCACCTTGACCGTAGTTTTGAGCAATTACAAAAGGGTGAAGTTATAATAAAGTCTATGGAAGAATTGGAGAAACTTGCAAATGAATGATTTTACATTCACTAAAGAAGCCTTTGAAGATTATATGTATTGGCAAGTACAAGATAAGAAAACTTTGAAACGTATAAATTCTTTACTGAAAGATATCCGAAGCAACGGCGCATTACAAGGAACTGGAAAACCTGAAAAATTAAAGTATCGACCAGGTTACTCAAGACGAATAGACGAAACTAACCGACTTGTTTATGATATTGATGAATTATCCAATATTAAAATCATATCATGTAAAGGGCATTATGAATATTAATATAGAATGTCTAATATATATAAGCCTTCAAACTGAATAATATATCTTACACCTGTTTGAAGGCTTACAAATTATATTCTTATATCACAACAAAAAAACTCATCTTCTTCATAATAATCAATACTGCCATTATATTTTTCAACTATATCTTTTACAATCTTAGTTCCCAGTCCATGACTTTTTTTATCAGCTTTGATTGTATGAAGCTGTTTATTATTTTCAAGCACTGACTCTAATATAGTATTTTTTACAGAAATATATAATACATCATCATCATTTAACATATTAACTTCTATATATCTTTTATCTACTGTAACTTTTTCCTGCGCTTCTATTGCATTATCAAGTAAATTGCCAATTAAACTACTCATATCAATATCATCAATTCTTTTAAGCTTGTTTTGAATAGTCGTATTTATTCTTATATTTTCCTTACTGCACTTTACAAGTTTTGAATTTACGACAGCATTTACAATAGCATTATCTGTATCAATAAGCCTTTCTAACTTCATAAATCTATCGTTATACTGTTTTAAATAGTTCTTAGCCAGTTCATTAGATGTACTTTCATCATTCATAAGTGACTTAACAACATCTAACTGATTTTTAATATCGTGTCTCATTCGCCTTAGTTGTTCGTCTTCTTCAAACATTTTTTTCATATACTGCTGCCTATTTTCCTCTGACTGCATATTTTCAAAATGTTCCTTTAACTTTATTCGTTTTTTACTTCCATTAACGATTGCAAATACCATCAGAAAATCAATTAAAAGCACTCCACAAATATTTACATTCTTTATCCAATTATCTACATTAAAATTGTACATTGTGTTAATTATAACAACAAATGATACTAGCATTGCAAATGCCATAATAAGTCCATCAGTAACACAGACAATGCCCGACCACACTTTATACAACTGTGACACTAAAAGCCACATAATAAAATATAGAACCATAACATAAGTTTGGATATTTTTATAATTATCCTTAAAATAAAATGCTATTATAAATGAAATCTCAAATGGAACACATACATATAATACACACTGAATTGTAGCTTTCAATTGCAACTTTCCTGCAAAAATACAATGGATTGCAATTATAATTGGGTCTACCATTAACAATATTAAAAGCACATATATACTATTAATAGTATTCAAATGCTTATAATTAAGCACAACACTTACAAATGAATTAATTCCCACCAGTGCAACAATTGCCACCATTGAAAAATATACTAAATTGCTTCTATTCTTTGAGATATACTTTGCTTCATTTTGGGCGTTGTTTTCATTTCTTCTTATACGCTCACGACACCACATATCTTTTTCTAGCATAATCGTGTGTTGAAGCATAATAATCACTATAACTATATTGCAAACTAAATTTTCCAAATTAGCATACGATGTATCCAACAAATCAAACATATCTTTTATCATATATTTTTCATACCTCTAAGATATAACTTCTGTGCTTCTTTGACATTTTCCTTAACATGACGACTCATTTCGAGTCTTACATCATTCGATAATGTAACTTCGTCAAGTATTGTATCTATTCTTTTGATATACTTAAGATTTACAAGATATTTTCTATGTATCTTAATAAAGTAATCATCTTTTAGTTCATTTTCCATATCACTAATACTTCGCCTTGTTGTGTAATCGTAATGTGTTGTATGTAAAAGCACACTATGTCTGTCACTTTCTATATAGTAAATGTTTTTAAGTGGTATAAATAATGTCTGCCCCCTGTTAATTACTGTAATAACCTTGTCTTGCTTCATAACTTTCTTAAGTTTTACTAATACCCTTTTAATCACCATGTCATAATTGTCTTTTCTTATAAAATAAAATGGCTGATAATCAAAGCTATCGTATACAAGGTCGCTGTTTGATGTTATAAAGGCAATTCTTATGTCACACCCTGCTATTGCCAGCTTTTCTGCCGTATCAAAACCACTTATTCCGCCCATATATACATCAAGAAATATAAGATTATATTCAATTTTTTGATTAATGCAGGCATTTATTAAAGCTTCTCCACTGTTATATGTATCAAACTCTAAATTTTCCCCATACCAAATGTTGTTATACTCTTGTTTTATACATTCTTTAAGTTTTTCTATTAAGTTTTTGTCATCGTCACATATTGCAAATCGCATACAATTCCCCTAAGTACATATTTTTTAATAAATTCAAGCCCCACCACAACTTATTATTTATGTTAAAAATCATACGTTGTAAACTTAAATTATTATATTATTTTATAATACTATGTTAAAAATACTTTCTCAACATTATGATTTTAACAATTTTTTATATTTCACATCTCTACACAATATATTTATTATGATATAATACGAAACGAACTGTTATATTAATATCAGCTCACACAAAATAACTTTAACAAAATGCTATCACAGCGGAAAGGATTTAATTATGAGATACAAAACATCAGGAGTCTGTTCAAGTGGAATTGATTTTGAAGTAGTTGACAATAAAGTAACAAATGTAAAATTCATCGGAGGTTGCTCTGGCAATACTCAAGGCGTTGCTGCGTTAATCGAGGGCATGGATATTGATGAAGCAATAAGAAGAATTGAAGGTATAAAGTGCGGTTTTAGACCAACTTCATGCCCTGACCAGCTTTCAAAGGCTTTAAAGCAATACAAAGAAAGCAATCAAAATTAATATGGGGAGTGTTGCACGATTTAAACGAATATATATAGAAATAACAAGTTCCTGCAATCTGAAATGCTCATTTTGTCAAGAAACACTTCGCCCACCACATTTTATGAGTGTTGAAGAATTTTCACATATAATTAATGAGATAAAGCCATATACTAATTATATCTACTTGCACGTTAAAGGTGAGCCACTACTTTCGCCCTACTTAAGTGACATTTTAAAAATATGTAAAGACAACAATATTCTTGTCAATCTTACAACTAATGGCACACTTGTAGCCCAAAAGCTTGATATATTAACAAAATACCCTGTTCATCAGATTAATATTTCACTTCACAGTGCTGATGACAACGACTGTATAGATATGGACTCATATATTAAAAATGTTTTTAATTCTTGCGAAGTACTGACAGAAAGGACAGATACAGAAGTCAATTTAAGATTGTGGAACACAAAAAAAGACCCTTTATTATTCGGTAATAAGAATTGTACAATAAAAAGACACTTGTATATTAATGTACAGTCACCATTTGAATGGCCTGACCTTACAAATAACTACTGTAATGAACGTGGTTTTTGTCAAGGACTTCGCTCTCACATTGCAATATTAAGCGATGGAACTGTTGTGCCTTGTTGTCTTGATGGCAATGGAGTAATGAATTTAGGTAACATATTTTCATCACATCTTAGAGATATACTTGAGAGTGAACGAAGTCAAGCAATAATCAACGGTTGGCACAAAAAAACTGCCGTTGAACCACTATGTATTCATTGCAGTTTTAAAGAACGTTTTATTCACAAGATGTAAATCATTTAAAAGTGAGGGATTATAAAATGAAAAGAATTATTTTAACTGGCGGTGGTACTGCCGGTCATGTTACACCAAATATCGCACTTCTTCCAAGCCTTAAAGAAGCAGGTTATGAAGTATTTTATATAGGCTCATACAATGGAATAGAAAAGAAACTTATTGAAGATTTAGACATTCCTTATTATGGAATATCATCTGGAAAGTTAAGACGTTACAAGAGTCTTAAAAATCTATCTGACCCTTTTAGAGTGTTAAATGGATATCGCCAAGCCAGAAGTCTTATGAAAAAAATCAAACCAGATGTTGTATTTTCAAAAGGTGGCTTCGTATCTGTTCCAGTAGTACTTGCTGCAAGCCATAAGCACATACCAGTAATTATACATGAGTCTGATATGACTCCTGGTCTTGCCAATAAAATAGCAATGCGTGGAGCAACTAAGATATGTTGTAATTTCCCTGAAACTGTAAAATACTTGCCAAAAGAAAAGGCTGTACTTACTGGTTCTCCTATAAGAAGTGAACTTTTATCTGGCAATAAGCTAGCTGCCCTTAAAATGTGCAATTTCACATCAGACAAACCTGTTCTTATGGTTGTAGGCGGAAGTACGGGTGCTGTTCATGTAAATGAAGCTGTAAGGGGAATTTTACCAGAATTATTAAAGAAATTCCAAGTTGTTCACCTTTGCGGAAAAGGCAAAACAGATACAAAACTTAACAATATTGAAGGTTATGTACAATTTGAATACATAAGCAAAGAAATGCGTGATTTATTCGCAATGAGTGATATTGTAATATCAAGAGCAGGAGCTAACGCAATATGCGAACTTCTTGCCCTTAAAAAGCCTAACCTTTTAATACCACTTTCTGCAAATGCGAGTCGTGGCGACCAAATCCTTAACGCCAACTCATTTAAAGAGCATGGTTACTCAGCAGTCCTTACAGAAGAAGAAATGACACCTGCTTCACTATTAACAGCAGTAAATGAGCTTTACACTAACCGCAACAAGTATATTCAAAATATGGAAAACAGCGAACAAAGTGACGCAATCGGCAAAATAATGGAGCTTATCACAAAATTCTAACTATATCTACTAAAAAACAAGTCCCCAAAGCCCAGTATATTGCATAAAGCAATAAATTGTGAGTTTTCGGGACTTATTTTACTTACATAACAATCGCCAAATTTTATATTTTTACAAAATATTTGTGACTATCGCACTGATACTTTAACAACAAATCCTAGTTGGGTTCTTATATACAATCACTTCCAAATATACTCAAACGCATATAAAACTGACTACTCTCCACATTAAGCTATGGTGGTTTTAACTGTTAATATCTTACAGTAATTGTATATCATTTTCAGACTTTGGATATACTGTCTTTCTATCAGAACAGCAAAATAGCTTAAAAACTTGCAAAGTATTTTTCTCATATTTTAGCCATAGTTTATCTATCAGTTATTCTTTGTTTACACAGTGAGGACATTTGCCATAAAAGAAAGTTACGTTACCATCAATTGTTCCACCGAAATTCTTACTAGCAGAATTTATAAATGCTTTTTCTTGCGATTTTCCGTCCATCTCAAGGTCGATTACTGCACCACATTCTGTACATTGAAAATGGTAGTGTGGATTGACATTTCCATCAAAATGTACTGACCCGTCACTACATGGAACTTTAATTGCCATGCCATTTTCTACGAGAAATGATAAATTGCGGTATACAGTTCCAAGACTTATATTGGGAAATTCCTTAATTACGTTAGCATAAACTGTTTCGGCAGTAGGGTGGTCTTTGCGTGACATTAAAAATGTGTATATTGCATCACGTTGTTTACTGTGTTTTGTAGTAGCCATAGACTTTCCTCCTCCTTGATAAAAATAGTATTAATTACTATTATTAGTTTATATGTATAATTAATAGTTGTCAACTATTTTACCTGAATTAAATTAAACTGTATTTTTCTAAAAAATATTGTTATAATAATATATATCGTGTTTTATAAAACAAATATTGAACTCAAAACTGACTTCTTACTATATAAAATATAATTTTCAAAAAATAAAAATAGTAATTATTATTATTTTTGTTGACAAATTATTCTCAACATGGTATATTTAACTCAAGCAAAACAGTAATGATTACTATTTTAATAAAAATCATTTACTTATAAGCTTTAATAACAAGTACAAATTATAATCAGATTATAATATCTGATACAATAAAATTATATTAAGAAAAGGAGATAAAAAGTTATGAAATATGTATGTATGGTATGTGGATATGTTTATGAAGGAGATAGCGCACCTGCTGAATGTCCAGTCTGTCATGCTCCAGCTTCTAAGTTCGAAGCACAGACAGGTGATAAAGTATGGGCTGCTGAACACGTTGTAGGTATTGCTCAAGGTTGTTCAGAAGATATCATGGCAGATTTAAGAGCTAACTTTAATGGTGAATGTACAGAAGTTGGTATGTACCTTGCTATGGCAAGAGTTGCTCATAGAGAAGGCTACCCAGAAATCGGTATGTACTATGAAAAAGCTGCTTATGAAGAAGCTGAACATGCTGCTAAGTTTGCAGAATTACTTGGTGAAGTAGTAACAGACAGCACAAAGAAGAACCTTCAGTTAAGAGTAGATGCTGAAAATGGTGCAACAGCAGGTAAGTTCGACCTTGCAAAACGTGCTAAAGCTGCCGACCTTGACGCAATTCACGACACAGTACATGAAATGGCAAAAGACGAAGCTAGACATGGAAAAGCATTTGAAGGATTATTAAAGAGATACTTTGGTGAATAATACAAGTATTAAATAATTAAGCAAAAAGCGATTTGGAAAAAGTTCCAAATCGCTTTTTTAATACCTTAATATTAACTTTAATTCCTATCTTTCAAGGTCAAAATTATTAACAAGCTGTTTAAGTGTTTCTGCCTGTGCTGATAATTCTTCACTTGTTGCAGATGTTTCCTGTGCGGAAGCTGAGTTACTCTGTACAACACCAGATATCTGCTCGATACCCTGTTCAATCTGCTTTAATGTTTCTGCCTGTGCTGAACTAGCTTCACTTGAACCCTTAGCCGATTCTGCCATATTGCTAAGTGTTGTTAAAATATCATTTAATAAATCAACTGTCTTCTTTGTAATACGATTACCATTTTCAATCTCATGTAAAGATGCTTCGATAAGATTTCTTGTATTAACAGCAGAATTAGCACTGTCTGTTGCAAGCTTTCCAATCTGGTCAGCAACAACGGCAAAGCCCTTTCCTGCTTCTCCCGCTCTTGCAGCTTCAATTGAAGCATTTAATGATAAAAGATTAGTTTGTGAAGCAATATCTTCTATTGAACCAATAATATTTGCAATTTCCTGTGATGTATATGTAATTTTTTCCATCGCATCTGTAAGTTCAATTAAGTCTTTTTGACTATCTGCTGCATGTTTAGCAGTATCACTTGCTACACTATATGCTACATCTGCTTTAGTAGATATTTCATTAGCCATTTCGCTTACACTTTCAACTGTAGCTGTGATTTCCTCAATAGCACCAGCCTGCTCTGTTGTACTTTCTGCTAATGTCTGAGCGCTTGCTGCAAGCTGTTCAGCCCCCATTGAAACCTGCTCAGAAGCTTCATCAATACTTAATATAGTATTGCTAATTTCAAGTCTTAAGTTACGCATTGATGCAATAATAGCAGAAAAATCACCAACATAATTATCTTCTACTTCTGTCTTAACCTTAAAGTTACCTTTTGACATTTCACCAAGTAAGTAACCAATATCTTTTATAATAATACCAAGTGTCTTACAAGCATCATTGAAATCTGCTGAAAGCTCTCCAAATTCATCTTCTGATTGATATGTAATTTCAATATTGTCAAGCTGACCATTCTTTAAGTTTCTTGAAGCTTCTTGAATTTCATAGATAGGTGTAGTTAAAATCTTTGTAAGCACTCTATAAGCTCTTACTGTTGAAACTACTGCTACTACACCAATAGCAATCATTAATACTAAACAGATATAACCTATAAATGTTGCTGATTTATACTGTTTTACTGCTTCTTCATCAGAGTCATTTCCGACTTGTATTAACAATGTTTGAATTTCATCAACACTTGGTGCATATTTATTATTAAACAAATCAAGAGCTTTGTCATTTTCATTGTTAGACGCATATTGTGTCATTTGCTTTCTAACTGTAACTAAATCATTAGCTAATGAGTCAAGCTGACTTATTACATTACTATCCTGATAAGTTTCTTCAAGTTTCTTAATATTTTGCAATATAGCTGAGCCTGATGTTTCAGATTCAGTAAGATACTGTTGTACCTTTGATTTATCATCTGTTGTCATTGACCACAATACAAGCTTACCTACATATTGAAGGTCTTTTCGTATTTCCATTGATACAGTACTGTTAGCATATTCTACTTTATAGAACTTTGTAAAATTATTATTTAATATAACAATTAATACTAAAGACATTAAAATAGCAGCAATAATACCAATAATTGGTATCCTAAAAGCATATATCAGCTTTTTTTGTATCTTTCTGTTTTTTAAGACTTTTTCCATATTTATTACTCTCCAATCTTTAATATTTAATTTGCTCATAAGAAAAGTCTACACTTATAAAACTTATACAACTATTTTCCCATTATAACGGGTGAATTATTTAAACTCAAGGAAAATTTAGACAAAAAATATTATATTCTTATATTTTTTTACAAACAAAAGTCATATATTTTAAAAAAACTCAACTTATTTCAAAATTTTAAATATTAAAAATGTATTTTATATACATTAAATAATTTCATTATAGAATTCATTTTTAATTAATTATATATTTATATACTTATAATTCTTGTAACTTAACTGCCGTATACAATACAACTGCATCTTTAAACTTTCTTGGATTATATCCACTTATATTTGCTATTGTATTTAACTTGTACTGAAGGCTGTTTTTGTGCATAAACAGCCTATCCGCTGTTTTTTGAAGCGACATATCTTCTTCAAAATAAACTTTCAAAATGTTAATCTGTACATCATTAAGCTTATTAACTGTCTTACTTAGATAATTCTTTTTAACACTATCAGAAATATTTCCACATATAAGCTCATAATCCAACTCATCATAAACCACTATATCTTTATTAACACAGCTTTTTACAGCAATCACAGCACATTTATACGACTGTGAAATATCAGAAAATGCGACCTTATTCCCAACTCCAATATTTATAATTTTCTTAAAATTTTTCGCTAACTTTGTTACAATATGCCATGCTCTGTCCAATTGATTATCTTTTACAATTACAACATATTCATTGGGGTAATTATATGTATACAACTTAGTACCTACTGCTTCTATTGAATTAACTATCTCATCCTGTATCATATATAGATTACTTGGATTGTACTTTGCATTAAGTTGTATAACAACACATCTACATATTGTATCATTTTCAAATCCATATTTTTCTAAAGAGTCAGCTACATACGAATTTTCTATAGGTTCATTATAAATAAGAGAATGTATAATATAATTCATTCTATTTTTCTTTTGTACTCCCATTCTATCAAGCTCTCGCTCCTTTAATAGAATTGATGTAATCTTTTGTGCCAAATAAGCATACTTTCTAACTTCATTAATATCTCCGCTAATCCCAATTACAGCTTCAACCATTCCATTGTATTTAATTGGAATATTTATTCCCTTTTTCGTTCCAAAAAAGCTTGTATCATCTTCAACTTCTATTGTTTTTTGGCTTATTGCTACTTGATGCCCTATCTCGTGAAATGTCCCAATCCTTGATACATCTGTACTTGCAATTATAATCCCATTTTTATATATAAAATTAATATTATATCCACTAACGTCTTTAACAGTATCCACAATTTCTTGCGCTGTCTGCATACTTATCTTCGCTATAACCTTTTCCTTTCCATAATCGTATATTAATTAACACCATATTTTGCACAATAAACTTCCGTAAAATATCAGGTATAAACAATAAATGCACCATTAAAAGAATAATTTTTTGCATCTATATAACACCCCCTGTTTCATAATGGCATATAAATTCAGAAATATCCTAATAATATCCACAATAAAAATTCAATATTGTTATATATACTAAATATTTCAAAAAATATCTATATTATTTGTTATACATAACATTTCTTTATAATGCCATGTTTGATAATATATAGACAACTTAAATACGAAATTTTATTTATTATATAAAACATTAAAAATTGGAGGAAAATTTATGAAAGCTTTAATTGCAATTGACTCATTTAAAGGAAGTTTGACATCTTTGAAAGCTGGTGAAAGTGTCGCTTTAGGAATAAAAAGAGTATTTAACGACGCTATTACTGACGTTCATACTCTTGCCGATGGTGGTGAAGGCACTGTTGAGGCTCTTACTACTGGCTGTAATGGAACATTTGTAAATGTAACTGTAACTGGGCCTGTTGGCAAGCCTGTAAACTGTCAATATGGTATTGTTCCATCAACTAATACCGCCATTATTGAAATGTCGGGTGCTGCGGGTATTACTCTTGTAAATGATAACGAAAAAAATCCACTTAATACAACAACTTATGGCGTTGGTGAAGTTATAAAAGATGCCATAGAAAAAGGTTGTCGTAGATTTATAATCGGAATTGGCGGAAGTGCTACTAATGATGGCGGAATTGGAATGTTGCAGGCCTTAGGCTTTGGACTTTTAGACAAAGATAACAAGCAAGTGTCTTTCGGTGCAAAAGGGCTTAATGAGCTTGAATATATTACAAATGACAATGTTATCCCTCAATTAAAAGAATGTGAATTTATCGTTGCTTGCGATGTTACTAACCCACTTTGCGGTGAAAATGGCTGTAGTGCAATCTTTGGACCACAGAAAGGTGCTGACCCTACAATGATTATGCAAATGGACAAATGGCTTGCCTACTACGCCAAACTTGCAAAAGAAAAGTACCCTTTAGCAAATGCTAAGGCAGCAGGCGCAGGTGCAGCTGGTGGATTAGGTTTTGCGCTTCTTACATTTCTTAATGCAACTTTACAATCGGGAATTGATATTGTATTAAATGAAACTCGACTTGAAGAATATATAAAGACAGCAGATATTGTAATTACTGGCGAGGGCAGACTCGATGGTCAGACTGTAATGGGTAAAGCACCAATCGGCGTTGCCCGCCTTGCTAAAAAATACAATATCCCCGTTATAGCATTTTCAGGCTGTGTAACTAAAGATGCCGTTAAATGCAACGAAGCGGGTATTGACGCATTTTTCCCTGTATTAAGGTCAGTTGTTACTCTTGAAGAAGCTATGAATACGCAAAATGCTTATAACAATATGGCAGATACAGCAGAACAGGTCTTTCGTGTGATTAATACATTTAATAATATTAAACTATAAGAAACACTTAAATTGTAAAAATATCAAAGCTGATTGAAAATATCTGCTTAACTAAAAAAACAAATTACACATACGATTAAGGAGGTATAAATATGGCGCAATTTACAACACTCGGTGCTATTGCTGGTCTTGTAATAGCAATTATATTAATTATTAAAAAAGTCCACCCTGCATATAGCCTTATATTAGGCGCATTAATAGGCGGTGTTATAGGTGGCGGTGGTCTTACACTTACTGTAAATACTATGGTTTCTGGTGCTTCTAGCATTATGTCATCAGTGCTTAGAATACTTACTTCTGGTATACTTGCTGGAACACTTGCAGGCATTATTAAAGCTTCTAATCTTCAATATGATATGATTAATTTGCTTGAAGTTGCCAATCTTCCAGCTTATTTACTAGCTCCTTTATCTGGTATATTAATGGCAGGTGCTACAGCTTCAACCACAGCAGGCGCAACAATTGTTTCACAGACATTTTCATCAACTTTACTTGCAAAAGGTGTTACTGCTATTGACGCAGGTGCTATGATACACGCAGGTTCAACCGTTATTGACTCTATGCCACATGGCTCATTTTTTCATGCAACAGGCGGTTCAGTTAATATGCAGATTAAAGAAAGAATGAAGTTAATTCCATTTGAAGCAATGGTGGGACTTACAAGTACAATTGTATCTCTTATTATCTATTTAATATAATAAAACTCCAAAAAACTATGTAAGGTCTTTAGATGCAATACTACATCTAAAGACCCTTTATCTATATAAAGCACCTGATGAAAACGGTATTTACCCAGTAAAGACTTACAACCACTCCTAGCAATTATAAATCTTTATATGACTGTCAACATAAAGCTTATGCCTAGTCATAATTTATAACACAATTGTATAAAATATCAGATGCCAGTTTTTTATCCTTTGCCTTTGTGTCCTATTCTGCTAAAAGCTCCATAGGGTCAACTGAAACTCCATCTTTTGTTACTTTGAAATACAGATTAGCTCCCTCTTTTGTATAATATGCGGTAGGTGCAGAAACAGTTCCTAATAACTGTCCCTTAGTCACCTTATCACCACTTCTTACAACAACATTGTCAAGCAAACCATAAGTTGTTTCATAACCATTTCCAATTGCAACATCAACAGTTGTACCTGTTTCTTCATTTACAGTTACACTCTTTACAACACCACTAGCTGCAACACCTACATTAGTTCCCTCATCTGCCTTAATAGAGATTGCTGGATTACATTTGTATACACCAAGAGTTGGAAAGAAAATTGTACTATCCATGCTATATTTTAACACAATGTCACCTGACACTGGCCATAACAGGCTATCAGCTTCGCTAAATGTATACGCAGACGCAATATCTATATCTGAATTAACGCCTGATACTGCCTGTCCTTCTGCTACAACTCCTGCAATTGCCTGTGTCGATGGTTCTTCCTGTGCTACATCATTTTCTAAGCTATCATTATTATAAGAAATGTTTTGTTTTATGTCTTGATTTTCATTTTCACTTTTACCCTCAGTTTTTTCAGAAGAATTATCCTTTGTAGCAGAAGCATTTGCAAGCTCTGCATTTGTAACATCATTAATATCACTGTCAGGCATAACTGTGTCTGTTACATCTTCTGTCTTTAACGCAACACTTCCATCTTCTGTATCATTAAGATTAACGATATTATTTTCTTTCGTATTTTTTGTACTATTTACTACTGAATAAACACCATAGGACAATGCACATACTATAGCTAACGGCATTATTATGGCAAATATTTTTTCCCTGCGACTTTTCATGCTAACCTCCATTCCTGCGTGACTTTTTTGCATACGCTTTTATGTGATGTTAGTATGATTTCCAATTTTAATTAAACTATACAAAAACACAAATAATTACCTAAATATTTTATAACAACCTCACCAGTAAAAAACAACTGGCAATATACCACATATAAATATCAATCCGACACAAATGTTATCCCACTGTAAAACTTTGTTAAAATGGCTTCGTAGGTATTACCAGTTTCTGCCATAATGCTTGCTGTATACATACTAACTCCAAAGTTACTTCCCTCTCCTTTAGTAATAATCTTAATACTTCCATTAATATCTTCAAGTGTCATATTAGCCGAATTAATTCCAAGTATCTGTGCAAACTCAGCTCCTGTCATTACAACATTGCCCACCTGCATTTTCTTAATGTAACCATCTGTAGTTTTTGCAACAATTTGTATACTTTTAAATGGCGCATTTTCATCAAGTCCGATATCCTTGTATTTTGCTGTCAATTTCTTAACAAAATCTTTATATGTAAAAGACAATACATTTATGTAATCAGGACTTTGCATATCATCAGGGCAACTTACACTTTTAAGATATTCATATCCATTTCCTAACACATCAACGCCTGAAAGTGTAGCTCCACTACTTATATTCGTATATCTGGCTTCTATTGGACTTCCATTATAAGTCATAATAACCCCGCTCGTAGCTGAAACACAGTCTGCAATAAGATTATAATTTTCCGAAAACTTGTCTTTCCATATATCCTTCATCTGATTTTCTGTTAAAAATGGTATATTAAGATTTTCACTGTCTATTTGCATATCATCTTTCATTATCCTATAAATATCAGTCCTTACCATAATACTCTCTGCCTTCAATACTTCAATATTCTGTGACATTTCAAATCTTTGTGCAAGCACCATTATAATGAATTTATTAATATCCACTGACTTAACTGCTCGTTTATATTTAACATTGATTTTTCTGCCATTAATAACACTATCCGACATATTTTCTTCAATTACACCTGTTACTGATAGTGTAAATACTGCTGGAATTAATAGACTAACGCATATACATATTAATATAATAAAAATATTTTTCTTAAGCCCACCTTGTCTCAAAATTTCCCAATTCCCCTTACAATTATTTTTATAGATATATTTTATGAGCAAAAATAAATGTTTATGTGCAATATAAAACAGCAAATTCCAAACCAACCAAATATTTTTAATTAACTTTATCACTTTATGGCGTTGAAATGTTTTGAAAATTCTTCATAATGTGATACAATATTTCTGTCAATAAAATAATAGTGTATTTAATGCAAGTGATAAACTTATTTGTTCATGTAATTTATATATTTTAATCTAATTTTTTACAATATATAATTGATAAAATATGTTTTTTTAATTTAAAACTGTCAAACAAATCCTCTTGTTCAATTATATTAAGCAATGGTTAGGATATTAAGGACTTGCTTGTATCACTTTACAAAGTTTAGTTTCACTTAAATTTGCACTTACAATACTTTAAGAAAGGTCGGGTGATACTTATGAAGAAAAAGAGTATCTCTAGGGATGTTACATCAAAGATACTTACTGTTATAATTACAATATTTGTAATATTTTCGGTTGGTGTCTCAGCAATGATTGGTAATTTAAGTCTTAGCTCTCAAAAAAATGACTTACAACTCCAGTCACAAGCTGCCTCTTACCAATTAGAAACATTTTTTAAAAAGTACACAACCATTGTAGAACAAATGGCTATTAATCCAGATATTTGTGAAATCATGGATACTACTAAAAAAGGAGATGACATAAGAAGTTTTTCAATATATAATAATGTCTTCTCTGAATTAAAACAAACACAAGCTACTGACAGCACTAATATTCTTGCCGCATGGATTGGCGATATAGATGCCAGTATACTTGCACAGTCAGATGGTTTTGTAAGTGATAGTAGTTTTGATATCACTCAAAGATTGTGGTACACAGCCGCAACTTCTAAAAAGACAATCCTTACAGAAGCCTACACTGACGCAAGCACAGGCAAATTAATACTCAGCGCTGCTGCTCCTGTATACGATAATAACACCTCTACTGTAATTGGTATATGTGGTCTTGATATTTCCCTTGATAATATTAATGAATTATTCTCTTCATATACAATTGGCAACAGTGGATTTGTTATTTTACTTTCTGAAAATGGCACTATATTATACCACTCTGATAAAAACAACCAGTTAAAGACACTTTCACAGATAAATGCTTCTGATAACATATTGTCAACTATAAAAGCTGACAATTCAACATCACTTAAATATAAAATTGATGGCAGTTCAAAATATGGCTATATAACTTCAATCGAAGATACTCCTTATTTTGTTTTAAGTTGTCTGCCAAGCTCAGAATATTTTTCAAGCCTATCAATATGTATTACTGCTACTGTAATTCTTTTAATTATAGGGCTTGTTTCAATTATTATTGAGACACAGAAAGTTGCTAAAAATATTACAATGCCTATTATCAGTTTAAATGATGTTGCTATGGAGCTTGCTAATGGAAACCTTGATGTAGATATTAGTGTCAACTCTGAAAATGAAATTGGTGAGCTTGCTCAGTCAATCACAAAGACAGTTATTCGTCTAAAAGAATATATTAATTATATTGATGAGATTTCTTATGTTTTAGACAGACTAGCAAACGGAAAGCTTAAATTCTCTTTAAAACACGACTATGCAGGAGAATTCGCAAAGGTTAAAGCTTCTCTTGAAAATATTTCTGCTTCATTGCAAGATATGATGAACAATATTATTAACAGTTCAACACAAGTATCGGCTGGTGCTGACGACCTTTCAAAAGCTGCTCAAAATATTGCTGAAAATGCAAGCAATCAGTCTGCCGCCATTGAAGAACTTTCAGCCACAGCTTCTTCTGTAACCGACCAGATTGAGCAAAATACAAACGATGCTAAAATATCTGCTTCAGAAGCCGACAAAGTTAAAGATATGATGGAAACTGCTGAACTTAGAACTAAGCAAATGATGGAAGCTATGGATAAGATAACTGAAACTTCTAATCAAGTTGTAAGCATTATAAAGACTATAGAAGATATTGCTTCTCAGACTAATTTATTGGCTCTTAATGCTTCAATAGAAGCTGCAAGAGCTGGTGAAGCTGGCAAAGGCTTTGCCGTTGTTGCAACTGAAATAGGCTCTTTAGCTGACGAAAGCTCAAAAGCCGCTGCCAATACTAAAAACCTTATAGAAATATCTATAAGTGAAATACAACAAGGAACTGGCTTTGCGTTAGATGTATCTAACAACTTAAAGGAAATCGTAGATGCTGTTGACAATGTAGATACTCTTATAAAAAAGAGTGCTGATAACTTCATTATCCAGTCACAAAGCTTAGAGCAGATAAAACAAGGAATTGAAGAAATCTCTAACAGTGTTGATGATAACTCTGCTGCCGCACAAGAAGCTTCTGCTACCTCAGAAGAACTAGCCGCTCAAGCCGCAACATTAGAAGAACTTGTAAAATACTTCAACTTAACATATGAAAACTAAATCTAATATAAAATTTTAACTAGGGCTGTCGCATTAACAAAAATTTATACAATATATATTTTTTGTATAAAATTTTCTTAGTGTGACAGCACTAGTTTTTATTATTCTATCAATTAATTTTCAATTTAATTATCTTCGCATAAACTATAAAAAATGCACTTTGAAAATTTTGAAGTTTTCACAAAGGCCGCCAAGTTCCTATAAAAACACATATTTTGAATTGTTATTCAAACAAATAAAAAGTACAGTCACACTAAGAAAAATTTTTATAAAATATAGAAGCAATTACTATATAAAATTTCTTAATACAACTGTACTTTTAATATCAGACCATTTCTCATAGAAATGATTTTTTCTAATTTTGTTATTTATATAACTTAAGTTAGTTATTTCTTGATCTCTAACCTATTATCAATTACATCTCAACGTCAACCTTATCAAGCTTCCAGATATCATCCACATATTCCTGAATAGTTCTATCTGATGAGAACTTACCTGCATTAGCTGTATTTAACATAACAGACTTAGCCCACTGTTTAGTATCTTTATATCTTTCATCAATAGTCTTTTGAGCTTCTGCATAACTTCTGAAATCCTTAAGTATAAAGTAAGTATCAGCTCTTCTTCCGCCTTGATTATTAAGAAGTGAATTATAAATATCTCTAAACATTTCAGGGTCTTCTGGAGAATACTTACCATTGATAAGTTCCATAAGAACTTCTCTAACATCTTGGTCATTGTTAAAGATTTCCATAGGGTCATATCCACCTTCGTTTTCATATCTAATAACTTCATCTGAGCTAAGACCAAAGATTACTGCATTGTCAATTCCAACTTCTTGAACAATTTCAACATTAGCACCGTCCATAGTTCCAAGAGTCATAGCACCATTAAGCATAAACTTCATGTTACCAGTACCAGATGCTTCCTTAGATGCTGTTGAAATCTGCTCACTTACATCTGCTGCAGCAAATATAATCTCACCATTAGACACTCTGTAATTTTCAATAAATACAACCTTAATCTTACCCTTAATAGAAGCATCATTGTTAATTACATTAGCAACATTATTGATAAGCTTAATTGTCTGCTTTGCAATCTTATATCCAGCAGCCGCTTTTGCACCAAATATAAATGTTCTAGGTGTTATATCCATATCTGGATTTTTCTTAATCTCATTGTAAAGATACATAACATGAAGAATATTAAGAAGCTGTCTCTTATATTCATGTAATCTCTTAACCTGTACATCAAAGATTGAGTCTGGGTCAACGTCAATTCCATTATGCTCCTTAATATACTTAGCGAGTCTAATCTTATTCTTACGTTTAATCTGCATAAATTCCTGCTGATATCTAGGCTCATCAACATATACTTCAAGCTTCTTTAAAAGTGAAAGGTCTGTTACCCAACCTTCTCCAATCTTATCTGTAATCCAATCTGCAAGAAGTGGATTACCATGAAGTAAAAATCTTCTCTGTGTAATACCATTAGTCTTATTGTTAAACTTATCTGGCATCATTTCATAGAAATCTTTAAGTTCCTGCTTCTTTAAAATCTCTGTGTGAAGCTTTGCAACACCATTTACAGAGAAACCTGCACATATAGCAAGGTGAGCCATCTTAACCTGACCATCATAAATAATAGCCATCTTTCTAATCTTTTCCTGCTCTCCTGGATACTTAGCCTTAATTTCTTCAACAAATCTTCTGTTGATTTCTTCAACAATCTGATAAATTCTAGGAAGAAGTCTTGAGAAAAGTTCGATAGGCCATTTTTCAAGGGCTTCTGACATAATTGTATGATTAGTATATGCTACAGACTTAGTTGTAACGTCCCATGCTTCGTCCCATTCAAGACCTTCTTCATCCATAAGTATTCTCATAAGTTCTGCTACAGCAACTGTAGGATGTGTATCATTAAGCTGGAATACAGCCTTTTCATATAACTTTCTTACATCGTCATGACTTTCCTTATACTTATCAATAGCTCTTTGTACACTTGCTGATACGAAGAAGTACTGCTGTTTTAATCTTAATTCCTTACCTGCATAATGGTTATCATTAGGATAAAGAACTTCTACAATATTCTTTGCAAGGTTCTCTTCTTCAATAGCCTTCTGATAATCACCCTTATCAAATGAACTTAAGTTAAATGTATCAACAGGTTCAGCATCCCATATTCTTAATGTATTAACATTGTTATTACCATAACCTACAATTGGAAGGTCATATGGTACAGCATATACTGACTGACATCCTTCTTGTACGAACATATCTCTACCAGTCTTTTCATCTCTATATGAACGTACATATCCGCCAAACTTAACTTCATACTGATATTCTGGTCTTTTTACTTCAAATGGATTGCCGTCTTTAAGCCAATTATCTGGAACTTCAATCTGATAACCATCTTTTATTTCTTGCTTAAACATACCATACTTATATCTAATACCACAACCGCAAGCTGAATAACCGAGTGTTGCAAGTGAGTCCATAAAGCATGCTGCAAGTCTTCCAAGACCGCCATTACCGAGTGCTGCATCTGGTTCTTGGTCTTCTATTACATTAATATCCATACCAAGTTCGTCAAGCACTTCCTTAATCTCATCGTATGCCATAATATTAATCATGTTATTTCCTAAAGCTCTACCCATAAGGAATTCCATTGACATATAATATACAATCTTAGCATCTTGCTTTTTATAAGCTTTTTGAGCTGCTATCCACTTATCAATTATTATGTCCTTAACTGCATATGCAACAGACTGAAACTTCTGCTGGTCATTTGCGTCCTCAATATTTCTTCTGTAAAGCATTTTACAGTTATTAATGATACTCTTTTTAAATTCTTCCTTGTCAAATGTGTTCTTTTTTAATGTCTTACTTTCAGCCATAACTTCTCCATTCCGCTACTTTATATAGCAATTTTGCTAATGACAAATTCTGAAAATTGGCATGAGCCTTTATTCCCAGCAATCCCCGTATGTCAGACGGTTTTCTTTTTGAATTTTCAAAAATTTCATAAATGTATAGTCCTTATTATACACTATTCGACATATATTTGCAAACAATCTGTTAAATATCTTTAAAAATACACAATAAATTTAATATTTACAAACACCGCATAAACTCTAGGCTTATATGCCTAATTTAAACTTTTACTATTAAAAATTATTATAAACATACTCTATAAGCTTTTAATAGGTTATGTCATAGTTGCCAAAGCTTAGTGTAAACTCACACTTTAACATATTATTTGCGTAAATAAAAAATTAAATATTCTCTTGCATTTGTGTTTTAGATGGTGTAGTATACTAATATACATGATGTAGTTTTAATTACTACATGTAAAGTTTTTACAAATGATGTAATAGAATATTATAAACTTCAATATATTTAATCTGTATTTTGCACATGAAATGCAGAGAATATAAAATATAATCCATGTGCAGAAATGAGGCTAATTATGAATACACAGTATGCTTTAAAAAAAAGTGTTTCTAGCAGTAAGCTTAATAATAATTTTACTACTAGCAATATTTCAAAAGAGAAGTACCATTTTTCAATAAAAGACCCTGGAAGTGCTATAACACATTTTATTGGTATGGTAATGGCAATTATAGGAACTGCTCCTTTAATTATGAAGGCAACACACTCAGGTGATATTATCCATGTAGTATCTTTAAGTATATTTATTATAAGCATGATTTTGTTATATGGTGCAAGCACAGCATATCACACCTTTGATATTTCAGATGAGTTTAATAAGGTGCTTAAAAAGTTAGACCACTGTATGATATTTATACTTATTGCTGGCTCTTATACTCCACTCTGCTTAATCGTACTTCATGGTAAAACAGGCTACATGCTTCTTTCGTTAGTATGGGGCATTGCTTTTTGTGGAATTATATTTAAGCTTTGTTGGGTAACTTGCCCTAAGTGGATATCTTCAGTGCTTTATATAGCTATGGGCTGGGTATGTGTTCTTGCATTTCCACAAATTTTAAATGCACTTTCTAAGGAAGCTTTTATGTGGCTTCTTAGTGGTGGTATTATATATACTATCGGTGGCGTTATTTATGCGTTAAAACTTCCTATATTTAACTCTATTCACAAAAACTTTGGCTCACATGAGATATTTCACCTTTTTGTAATGGGTGGAAGCCTTTGCCACTATATAATGATGTACAACTATATAGCATTATTTCCAATAAAATAAAATCTATAAAGGCGTATACAAACTTTTTTAATTAGTTTGTATACGCCTTTAGTTTTTAAATCTTTTATTAATCCTTAAAACAATTACTTATCTAATTTCAATTGCTTTTTCAATATTATCATGCACAAGCTCTGCAAGTTCTGGTGTTTTTAAAGTTTTATATGTTTCATAATCTATTGGTGGCAAAAACTTTACTGTTACAGCCTGTTTTTTTATACTTCCCGTATCAAACACTTTATAAGTGTCAACAAGTGCAACTGGCACTACCTTGCACTTTGCCTTGTATGCCGCCTTAAATGAACCTCCCTTAAATTCAAGAAGCTTATTACCATTGCGACTTCTTGTTCCTTCTGAAAATATAAGGAAGTTATGTCCATCTGAAACTTCTTTTGCCATCTCATTAATTACAGTAAGCGACTGCCTTATATCTTCTCTATCAATATATTTTGAATGTAAACACTTAAATACATTTTTTAAAAATGGAATATCCTTAAGTTCCTTTTTATAGACTACAGAAAATGGAACTGGACAAACCTCTACAATTGCAAGCACATCAAAAAAGCCTTGATGATTAGGATAGAATATAAAATTTTCATCCTTTGGAATATTTTCAATTCCTTCCACATTAACCTTAACTTTACCTGCATTTACTGCATGATGCGTAATATCCCTTATAAAATCATATAATTCTTGATAACTATAATTATCCACATTCTTTGCATACCTTGAAAGTTTTATAAACATTTTCGGTAAATAAAAAAATTTCTTTAAAAACATTAATATAATTCTTTTCATGATTTTTTCCTTTCTAAGTCAAGCAGAAATTTACAATCCACTTACTTACTTGCTTGTCACAACCCTCCACATCAAGCTATGTTAGTTACAACTTATTTATAACACTATCACTACTATTGTAGTTTACACAAATGCACTAGACTTTTGTTAATACAACTTATTATTTATCACTTCTTTAAATAAAAGTAGCAAACTACTTGATAGCATCAAAAAAGTTCCAGCAAGTCTTATAATTGTTATACAACAACTATATCAACTTACTGGAACTTGTCAATCACTAATCTTAATTATAATAATATTTAGCTAAGAATATATTAGAAATCAACCTCTGTATCATAGTAACAACACTTAAGAAGTTTTTCCATTTCTTCCTGACTTGGCTGACGTGGATTAGAACCTGTACAAGCATCAAGAATTGCGTTAGCTGCAATATCTGGAAGCTTCTCTAAAAATTCATCTTCTGGAACAATACCTGTTTCAGCAGGAAGTCCACCTTCGCCATAATTCTTAATACACTGTGGAATATTAAGGTCATCATTCATCTTACGAAGCATTGCAATCAAATTGTCAATCTTTTCTTCTGTTGTATCACCGCCAAGATGAATGAAGTCAGCTATGTATGCGTATCTTTCAGCAGCAACTGGGTCTTTAGAGTTGTACTTAATTACCTTAGGAAGATACATTGCGTTAGCTGCACCATGAATAATATGACCACCTTCAAATGCCGCACCTGTCTTATGAGCCATTGAATGAACGATACCAAGTAAAGCATTAGAGAATGCCATACCTGCAAGACACTGAGCATTGTGCATTGCATCTCTAGCATCCATATCTTCATTATAAGACTTAACAAGATTTGCTTTAATCATCTGAATTGCATGGAGAGCAAGTGGGTCTGTATAATCACAATTAGCTGTTGATACATAAGCTTCAATAGCATGTGTCATAGCATCCATACCTGTAT
>URYE01000016.1 GCA_900551945.1 uncultured Eubacterium sp.
CTTCCATAAGATATCAGTGTTAGATAAATCAATGAAATGCACCATTTAAAGAACAGTTATCTATATTTGTGTGCATTCAGCGAACACTCTTGTTCGATGAGAGCATACAAATATAGGTGACTGTACTTTCACTGGTGTGTGAATGATTTATCTAATAATGATATCTTTTGCGACATATTAAAAATGCAAAATACAAAAACTCAAGAAACAATACCCCTTGTATTCCATTATTTAGTCTGCTATAATCGTACTATTGTAAAATTATATATTACAATCACATAATATAGTTAAAAAATAACATAACAATATTAATACAAAAATAATAATCGCTGTAATCTCAGCGGACTGGAGGAAATTTTTATGTGTGGATTTGCTGGTTTCACAGGACATCTTGACAACGGTGAAGAAGTCCTTACAAATATGATGAATAAAATTATCCATCGTGGACCTGACAGTGCAGGACAGCATATTGACGGAAAAGCATACATGGGCTTTAGAAGACTTAGTATCATCGACTTAGATAACGGAAGTCAGCCAATGTATAATGAAAATAAAAAAATAGTAATAACATTTAACGGCGAAATATACAATCACAAAGAATTAAGAAAAGAATTAAAAGAAAAAGGTCATATATTCGCAAACAACTCAGATACAGAAGTATTAATTCATGCTTATGAAGAATACGGCGAAGATATGCTTAATAAATTAAGAGGAATGTTCGCATTTGTAATATGGGATAGCGAAAAAGAAACACTTTTTGGTGCAAGAGATTTCTTTGGAATAAAGCCATTTTACTATGCCGTTGTAGACGGTAACTTAGTATACGGTTCAGAAATCAAGAGTATCTTAGAATACCCTGGCTACAAAAAACAATTAAACGAAACAGCCCTTGAAAATTACCTTACATTCCAGTACTCAGTACTCGATGAAACATTTTTCAAAGGTATCTATAAACTTATGCCATCTCACTGTCTTACATTCCACAACGGTGAGCTTAATGTAAAAAGATACTGGGAACCAACATTTGAAGCCGATGAAAATGCTTCACTTGACACACTTATAAAAGAAATTGATGACGCAATGCACGACTCTGTAGAACACCACAAGATTAGTGACGTAGAAGTTGGTTCTTTCCTTTCAAGTGGTGTTGACTCAAGCTACGTTGCTGCAATATTTAACGGTGATAAGACATTTACAGTTGGTTTTGACTATGAAAAATATAATGAAATAGACTATGCTAAGTCATTATCAGACAAGATTAAAATAGACAACTATAGCAAGCTCGTATCAAGTCAAGAATACTGGGCAGCTATTCCAAAAATTCAATATCACATGGACGAACCTTTAGCAGACCCTGCTGCAATTGCACTTTACTTTGTAAGTCAGACAGCTTCAAAGCACGTTAAAGTTGCGCTTTCTGGTGAAGGTGCTGATGAATTTTTCGGTGGTTACAACATTTACAGAGAACCACACGACCTTGCAGGCTTCCAAAAGCTTCCATTAGGACTTCGTAAAGGTCTTGCAAAATGTGCTTCTGCTCTTCCATTTAAGTTCAAAGGTAAGAACTTCCTTATTAGAGCAAGTAAGCCAGTCGAAGAAAGATTTATTGGTAACGCATTTATGTTTAATGAAAAAGAACGTAATAAAGTTCTTAAACACCCAACTGGAAAGTACAACCATACAGAACTTACAAAGCCATTTTATGACAAAGTTAAGGATAAAGACGATGTAACTAAAATGCAGTATATCGACATTAACTTCTGGCTTATCGGAGATATTCTTCTTAAAGCTGATAAGATGAGTATGGCTCATTCCCTTGAAGTTCGTGTACCATTCCTTGACAGAAAAGTATTTGACGTTGCAAGAACTATTCCTACAAAGTACAAAGTCAACGATAAGAATACTAAATACGCAATGCGTATGGCTGCTCACAAGTATCTTCCAGATATGGTTGCTGAAAAAAAGAAGCTCGGCTTCCCTGTTCCAATTCGTATATGGTTAAAAGACGAAAAGTACTACAATATTATCAAGAAAGCATTTAACAGCAAAGCTGCTAAGAAATACTTTAACACTTCTGAACTTATGAAATATCTTGATGACCACAAGGCTGGAAAAGCTGATAACTCAAGAAAGATATGGACTGTTTATATGTTCCTTGTTTGGTATGAAGATTTCTTTGGTGAAAATAAAATTGCCGCATAAATAAAATATATAAAACAAGTCCAACACTTCTATTGCAAGAAATGTTGGACTTGCTTGTTATTTCAAAAGTATTTATCAAAAACGACTCAATCCATTTATATGTATTTGAGTCGTTTTTTTGAATTATATCTGTAGCATTATTGAGAATTTTGTTGTATTATTTTTATAAATATTATTATTGGAGGAATTTTTATGTTTGTATTTAATAAAGATGTTACTGCAACTGACTGTGAACCTGGCGTTACTAGAAAGATTTTAACTTATTCAAAAGACCTTATGATGTGTGAGATTACTTTTAAAAAAGGTGCTAAAGGAAACTTTCACAAGCATGAACATTTACAAATAACTTATATTGCAAAGGGCAGTTTTGAATTTACAATTGATGGCGAAACTAAGATTGTAAATCAAGGTGACAGTGTGTATATGCCATCTAATAGTGAACATGGCGTTACTTGTCTTGAAGATGGAATACTTGTAGATGTATTTAATCCTATGAGAGAGGATTTCTTAAAGTAAAATAATAATTGTTACTATTATATTAAAAACATAAAGGCTGTTGTATTAAAAAATCTCATACAAGATATAGCTATTCTTATCTTGTATTGATTTTTGTTAATACAACAGCCTTTATAATATTAACTTATTACTTATTCATCTTTTCTATTACTGAGTCTGGCACTTCAAAGTGTTGATAATCCTTTGCATTTTCCCAATCTCCACCCCATTCAAAACCATGTTCCATAAAAAGTTTATAACAAAGGTCATTATGGTCAATCTTATATGGGAAATCTGCTGTTCTATCTATATAAGGTTCTGCTGTCGATGGTTCTAAACTTCTTTGTCCATTTACTTTTTTAATATAAGGATTGTATAATGGATTAATATCTACAGCCAATCCCCTACCATGTTTTGATATCGTAGTTGTATGAGAAATAAAACGAAAATTAAACGATGAACTATTATTATCACGCATAGAGCTTTCATCATCTGCATTATATTCATCAATTAATCGCACTTTTTCTATTGGATAATTAGCTTTATATAATTCTTTAAATATATCTAATACATCATCTGAAATCAGCTTATTTACTACTATCTCTCCTTGTTTTGTATTTCCATCTAAATCTTTGTGTAAAATATGAAGATATCTTAATTCTTCTCTTGATACATTACAATTTTCCTTATAAGATTTTCCATACATTCTACTAAAAAGTCCATCTGTAATTTCTGACATATAAAAAGATTTTTCAATATCTATATCATTATTATTAAAACCAACTACTGAATTTCTCAACACAATTACACCACCTAAACTTAAGAATTTCTTCTTTTATCAAATATTTTTATTTCACCAATGTCGCTAAATAAAATACATATTTACAATCTGTTTTAACATTCGCTAACAAATATATTACTTAATAGCCATAGAACGTCTATTTACCATTTTAACAATATAATATGTTAAAAATACTACAAGCCCCATTACAGCCACATAATCAAATACAAAAAACAGTACATTTTCCATATAATCATAAAAAACAAAATGTATCTTCATCAAAAGATAACCGCCTATTTCTCTCTTATAAAAAGCATAGCCGCCATAACTGGCAAAGATAATTGCCATTACTCTTGCAATCCAGCTTCTTACTATTGAGGAATTTTTAAATATTTTCTTTGTCATATTGACAATCATATTCCAATGAATACCTAAATGCACTGACATAACCATAAAGCCCCAGTACGCACAAAACATATGTACTTGCCTTGCAAGCATTGACACACCTGTTACTTTTACAAACTTGAAAATATTATCTGATAAGATTATACCACTTACCATAGAACATATCATTAGTATTAATATCACAAATACTAATATTGTCTGTATTATGCGGAGTGGTGAATATTTTCCCTTTGTGATAGTAGCTATCCATATTCTATTTAATATATGATGTATTACAAATAGCACAAATATAGAAATACCGATTACTTCATGTGCCACTTCTCCAACAAGACTATACGCCATTAAAAGCAATAGAGAAATTGTCATACATACATCTATTACAATTCTTGTTACTAACTTTTTATTCATTAATTACTCCTGATTAAATTTATAAATATACTACTTTACTTATACTGTTTCTAATCCAAATTGATACTTATATAGATAATGTTCTCTATTATATAATTGTTCTTTATTTTTTGTTTTATCTACTTCTAATATTACATCATAACGAAATGTATTAATTTCATTTTTAATTATTCCCATTTTATCACTAACAATAACTCTACTTACTTCATCAAATATATTTGCTATATCTTTCCAATATTCACGAGGAACAAACAATTCATGCGAAAAATCCTTTTTATAACGCACACCTGGATTTTCTTTGGCATATCTATATACTGAACTTCTATAGGACTCTTTTTTTGCTAAATCAAATACATCTGCAAATAATATTACACCTTTTTCATCAATTGTTTCAATACACTTCTCAACTACTTTTCTAAGATAATTATATCCACTAAAATATTCTGTAACTGAACTCATTAATATTATATTATACTTTTGGTTAATCTTATCAATTTCATCTGCTGCACATTGAAATAAATTGATGTTATTAATATTTTTTTCAGATGCCATATTTCTTAATTTATCTAATACAATATTCGAAATATCACAACCGTCATATTGCTTACATAAAGGCGCAATATTAAAAGCTAACATTCCTGAACCAACTCCAACTTCTAACACCTTTGTCTTACTTGTGATATATGGCATTAATTTTATTTTACTATTATTTACATAATCATCTAATTCTTCTTTTGTAAATTGCCTATTATCATAACTATTAAACCAACCTGACATTGCCGGTTGAGTTTCTGTATTATTTGCTTGTACATCCCACAACAACTTGTCTTTGAATGTAACCTTTTCTTCTATTTGATAAGGCATTTTTGTATCAACATAATAAACACCTTTTACATTTTCACACTCCCATATTAATCTATTAACAATATACATATAAGCTGATTTTGCAATGAGCAGTACATTATTTTTAATATCACTAATATTCTTTCTTAACATTTTATACTGTTCACTATCATATTTTAAGTGTTCATTTATTAAAATCGTTTCTGAATATAACTCATCTGTATCTTCTAATAGTTCGGTCAAAAAAACTACTTTTTTAGCTCCTGATTTTTTCATTGCCTTGTTGATAAAATAAACATTTTTACTCATAGATAATTTCTCCTTTTCCATGCAAAATAATAAATTTCCAATTTTAAAATGTCCGATTTTTTCAATTTAACCGTGAAATTTTTTAATATGTAATCTAATAACTTAAGTTTAATATTATTTTATTGTAATGTTTTTTATTATTCCAATACTTTATGCGAATGTGGTGTCATACAAATTCTGAATAACTTAATTTTCCAATTATCATAACCTATGCAAGTACAAACTTCGGCTCATCATTCACATAAATAACTGTAACATTAAAGTTAAGTTTAAGGTCAATACTATAAAAACAACTTTCTAACTTCATTAAAGCAAATATTAACAATCCATTTATATTAAAATATGGTGCAAGCAAACTACTTACACCATATTTACATTAATTATTAACTTAATAAAAATATATTTACACTTGTCTATCATTTAAGTCATATTTTTATAAATATATTCTTACATATGACTTTTTAGCTTCTTCATAACCATAATGCTCTAACCAAACCTTTGTTGTAAGGAAAATTTCTTCTCTTGGCACTCCCGACTTTTCAATTGCATTTCCAACTTCTTCTTCATTAAAATAACTTTGAGCAGTATCTATTGACCTGTATCCAACCTTAAGTGCGTCAAGCACACATCTTTCACATTCTTCCTTTGTAACCTGATAAACTCCATAACCTAAAATAGGCATTTTAACTACATTATTTAATGTTACATATTCCATTTTTATTTTCTCCTATTTATTATTAATTTAAAAATTCAACTGATTATTTGCGTCAATAATTTCACAAATACTTATATTTTTATTTCTATATCTTGCTTTTTTATTTTTCTCTGGCATATTAAGTTGAATTGCCATCATAGGACACGCATGGATACACGCCATACAACTAATGCACCCATTAGAGTTCCAAACACTCTTATTATTTTTCATTAGTAAAACAATTCTTAGGACATATCTTTGTGCAGATTTCACAACCTATGCACTCGTCTGTAATTCTATACATGTTAGGTGATTTAGCCTTTAATACCTTTTCCATTTTATCTAAATATTCTTGATGCGCTTCTTTATCTTTTTGAGTAACTGGTGAAATGTATTCTCTTTTCTTATCTATGTCACTTTTAATTTGCTTTAGCTGTCCTTCAACATTTTTATCCATTGCTCTTTGTTCATTCATATCAAAGTTAGGTAAAAAATTATCAACCATTAATAAAATTTATACTGGGAGATTGTAAAATGATTGAATTATATGAGCTGCGTCAATTTGTAACCTTTGCCGATACTGGTACATTATCAGATACTGCAAAAATACTACATCTATCACAACCTGCACTTAGCAGAAATATGAAGAAATTAGAAGATGATATTGGAATTGCTCTTTTTGATAGAAAGAAAAACAAACTTGAATTAAATAAAAACGGTGAATATGTATTACACTTAGCTAGAAATATTTTAGAAAATGCCGACTCACTCATCATAAAAGCTCGTGACTTCGACAGACGAAATCGTACCATTACACTTGGTATCTGCGCCCCTGCACCAGTGTGGTCACTTGCTCCGTTAATAGCAAATAGTTTTTCTCATATGTCACTACAAACAGAAATGGATACTACTGACAGACTTTTTAATGACCTTAATAATAATGTCTATGAATTAATCGCAACTTATGAAAAGCCTGTTGGTGAGCAATATTTTTTTAAAGAATGTGGAACAGAAACTCTTATGTTTTCACTTCCTAAAAAGCACAAATAAGTAAAACGTAAAAGCCTAACCTTTGAAGAAATGAATGGAGAAAATATGTTACTTATGTCTGATATAGGTTTTTGGTCTTTTGTCAAAAACAAAATGCCTGACTCACGTTTTCTTACTCAAACCGACCGCTTTAGCTTTAACGAATTAATTCAAGCTTCGTCACTTCCTTCATTTGTTACAAATCTTACTGAAAAACATAGGAAAGTAAATACTAATCGTGTTAATATTCCAATATCAGATAAAGAAGCTACTGTGACGTATTATTTAGTTTGCAAGGCAGAAAGGAAAAAAGATTTTAAAATGTTATTTGCTTCACTATAATTAAATTTATATTACAATCTTATTATATTTACTTTGACTATTATTTCATAGTAAAATAAGCTAACTAAATACTTTTAAAACATAGAAAAGGAGAACTTAAATGTCAGATTATACTATTTCCAAAATATATCCAAATGATAACTTTGCAAATAAGCAAATTGATAAATTACTTAACGAAGAAGGTATAAGACGAGATAAAAACCTTGACTACACTTGCGGTATGTATGACGATGATATGAACATTATTGCAACGGGTAGTCTTTTTGGTAATACACTTAGATGTATGGCAGTTAGCCACCTACATCAAGGTGAAGGACTTATGAATGAAATTGTTACACATTTAATGGAGATACAATTTGAAAGAGGTAACACACATTTATTCCTTTATACGAAATGTAATACTGCCAAGTTTTTTGGTGACTTAGGATTTTATGAGATTGCGACAATATCAGACAATCTCGTTTTTATGGAAAATAAAAAAAATGGTTTTTCAGATTATTTAAACAATCTTAAAACCACTGACACTGATAACGCAAAAAATATTGCAGCTATTGTAATGAATGCCAACCCTTTCACAAATGGTCATCTTCATTTAGTAGAAAAAGCTGCTGCTGAAAATGACCTTGTACATCTTTTTATGGTCAGTGAAGACGCAAGCCTAATTCCATATTCAGTCCGTAAACAATTAATTATAGAAGGTACTTCTCACTTACCTAATATTTGTTATCACGATAGTGGGCCTTATATCATTAGCAACGCCACTTTCCCAAGCTATTTTCAAAAAGACGAAGCAACCGTTATAAATGGACACGCACTCCTTGACATAACAATATTCAAATCAATTGCAAATACACTACACATTACTAGACGATATGTAGGCGAAGAACCAACAAGCGAAGTAACCGGAATATACAATAAAATAATGGCAAGCGAACTCCCAAAGTCAAATATAGAATGTATAATCGTACCAAGAAAAGAATACGAAAGCACCCCAATCAGTGCCTCAACCGTACGCCAAGCCATTCACGACAACAACATAGATCAAATAAAACCCCTAGTCCCACCTACAACCTACACCTTCTTCACCAGCCCAGAAGCAACCGAAATAATACAAAAAATACAACAAGAAACCAACGTAATTCACTACTAAATTTTAAATATAAAGTATGGCAGTAACTTATGGTAAATGTTATTAATTCTCATTTGCTCTATCATCTAACTTCAATGATGACCCGACAACGTCGGGTCGAGCAACCAGCGACACAATGTCACATTGGTTGCGGTCACGTTAGTAGCCATTTCATTCCACACTAACTCAACAAAAATAGGAAGTATGTCGGTAATTTTGTAGTATATGGTAAAGGCTTAGTAGTTCTTAGTTGGGCTGTATAAAATCAGTGATGACCGCACACGACGTGCGGTCAAGCAACCAGCGACACGACGTCGCATTGGTTGCGTTCACGTTCGTAGTCATTACCTACTCAGCACAACTTAGAACTACTTAGCCTTTATCCATCAACTACAAAATTACCGACATACTTCCCATTAATTCCACTACCCTATTCGCTTCATAAGCTCCGCTTTCATATAATAGCTTATACCAAGACAGTTAATAATTATCCCCGAAGCTCCAAGTTCATTAATCAACTCTTTAAGCTCACTAAACTTATAAAGCATATTTTCATGGTGTCCTTCATAACATTTATCCATTTCAAAACCGTCAGTAAATACAGGAACAGCAATAATCTTTTCCCCTTCTTTTTTATCCTTAATCTTATCTGTAAGGTCAATAAATGGGTGAGATATTTCTATTTGTTCATCAGTTTCTTCCTTAATACAAGGTACCATATATTCAGCATTAGACATAGCCACAAGCATAGCATCTTCACGAGTCTTTAAAACATCTTTTCGTGGTTCAACCTTGCCTTGCTTTCTAAATTCTTGAAAGAAATTAATCATAGTCTGTTGAAGACCTGGATTAGTCATATATTCATCGTTAAAAAATTCACTATAATCAAAAAATTCTTCTCTTGCTACTACAAATGGCGGCTGACCTTTTCCATTTATAAATCTTATATTTTTATAACCATTTCTGTACATATGTGCAATTTCAGTTTTAAAAAGCTCTGCATTAACCTTTTCAAAATGTGCCGTAAATCCAATATCTTCAAGTTGCTTTTCAACCTGTGTATGATTAGTATAATCATATAATATAACTATATCCTTATCTACCATATATGGATATCCCGTTGTTTCACAATATACAATCCAAAGTTGCTCTGTATTCTTAATCTTTTCAATAACTATTGGTCTATATTTTTTAAGCACAGCATTAAAATAACCTGAGTCATTAACATTATTCTTCTCATCTGCTGCCTTTATACAATCTGGAAGTAACTGTGTAACCACTTCAATACTTTCACCCACAGATATTCTATCCATAATACCCGCACCATTATCTTCATCTTGTGTAATATGTCTTAATAAATCTTGTGCTCGTCTTGCGTTCATAACTTATAACCTTCCCAATTCAATAATAATAAATATACATACTACAATACCATAAATCCCCCCTTCTCGCAACATCTACCTAAAATTCTCTCCACACTCCCACAAAATCAGCCATAAGCACAACACTATAAAAAAACTTTCCCATCAAACCACTATGGTTATATCATATTTCCTTTATACCATTAAACACCCCACTTCCAACTCAACGTGGCTATGCGGGCAAACGAAATGTGAGATATTAGGCTTATATTAACAATAAATGCACCATTTAAAGAACAACCGCCTATATTTGTATGACAGTAGCGAACACACTTGTTCGATAATGGCATACAAATATAGACGGTTGTACTTTCACTGGTGTGTGCATGTTAATATAATCCTAATATCGTCCGTTTGCCAATAAACTAAAGCACCATAGCCACCAAATCAATCACAATACCACAAAATGCCCCAATAACATAAAGCAATCCAAGTATTTGCAAACTCTCCTTAACATCACGATTTTCCTTAAATAATACAAGCACGCCAACGCCTGCCCCTGCAAGAAGTCCTGCCATCATAGCTCCAATTGACATAACTCCATTAAGATAAAGCTGAGTAAGTACAACAGAAGCTGCACAGTTAGGAATTAATCCCACAAGCGTAGCTATCAAAGGTGCAATAATTGGTCTGTTAAGAATAACATTTCCAAGAGTTTCTTCACCAATAAAATAAATAATAGTATTAAGTATAAAAGATATAATTACAATGTAAACAAATATTGTAATAGTATGTTTAAGTGATGACTTAACAATACTTTTTTCACAGTGACAATGGTCATGTTCACACATGCCTTCAATATTAACTTTAATTTCTTTAATAACAGGCTTTTTAAATGTTCTAACAAGAAAATCAATTAAAAATCCCATTGCCATACCAATAACAACTTTTGCTAAAAGTACCTTGACAATAAGACTAACTCCTGCCTGCTCAGAGATAAACACAGGTAACATCTCATCCGATGTTGAAAGGTATATAGCAATAAGAGTTCCTAATGTAATAACTCTACCTGCATACAGATTAGATGCTGCTGCCGAAAATCCGCACTGTGGAAACACACCAAGTATCGCGCCAAAAAATGGGCCTGCTTTTCCAGAGTTTCTTATAATTCTTTTAGTCTTATTACTCGTTCTATGCTCAAGATATTCCATTGCAAGATAAGTAAGAAATAAAAATGGTAATAGCTTAACACTATCTAGTAATGTGTCTTCAATAACTTCTAACACTTTTAATTACCGCCTTTCTAGCTTTTAAATCTAGCTTATAATTTTCACAAGACGATATTATACTTGAAAACAAAAAATAAAGCAAGACTTTTATTTATATTCTTTTCATATTACTATCTATTCATATGTTCATAAATAAATTCTTTTATATTTCAAAAACTTTCTTCCACGACCTTTAACTTCTTATCTTGAATACATAATCCTTTCACTGTTAAACATTTTTGTAAGAAGAAATACAAATACACCTCCGCATACAATATTAGCTACAACAGTTACAACTATTTGCATTATATTAGCTGAAAATGAAAATATTCCTATCATACTCTGCACACTGTTATAAAGTGGTATCAAATACCAGTAAATATCCGTTTTTGCACCATTTCCAAACATCGCAGTAATACCTATTACCATTACAATTATCATAAGTGGTGATACTAAAGTTCCCGCTTCTTTTACTGACTTTGCATAAGCTGAAATTACTGAAATCAACGAAATTATAACAATAACTGAACTTATAATTACTAAAAGCAACATTATGTAATCACCAACACCATACACATTTGCACTTACATCTGATACACCATCAGCCTTAAGTAACTTAGGAAGTGAAAGCGCTACTCCGACAAAGCTTGAACAAGCACTAAGAACTGCGATTACACTAAGGCTTACAATTTTTCCCAACGCAAGCTGTGACCTTTTTATAGGAGTTACTAGAATAGTTGTAAGTGTACCTCTTTCCTTTTCTCCTGCAATTGCTTCTGGTGCAAATGCCATACAGCCACTAAAAGCTGTCATTAATAAAAGCATAGGAAATAACTGTGAAAATATTTGTGCTGTACTATCTTTATCAGAAGCTAAGTCATACTTAACTTGTGTATCAGCATTTACATCAAATTTGTTAATCATACTACTTTCATATTGATTAAGAAATGTAGTTATAGAAACATACGCCATGCTAGACTCTTTTTTTGAAGAATTATAATATATTTCAATCTGCGGTGCTTGTTTTGTCGATGTTAATTTATCATATTCAGCAACTTCACTGTCGAAATTTTCTGAAAAAATAACTATTATATCTTTGTCTTTATCTTCGATATTCTTTTTCATATCATCAATTGAAGTAACATTTTCATACTCCAAATTCAGCTCATCAAAAGCTGACTTTAAAGCCACTGGCATATTTACCACATAAGCACTTATCTTATAATCACTTTCAATATTACTTGCTGACTTTCCTGCTTCTCCCATAAATGAATACAACACATATATCATAAGCCCCGGAAGAATAACTGTTGAAAATAATAATCTTTTATCATGGAAAAATCTAAAAAATTCCTTTTTTGCTATTGTAATTATATTATCCATAATTATCTCTCCTATCTTATTAAATACACAAACACTTTTGTATAAACAACTAAACAAAGTTTGCGCTTACACTAAACTATGAGAAACCCGAAAAATACATTTCTCATAATTAAAAAGCTACTCTATAGCAAAGCCTAACTCCCCATATATTTTAAAGAAGCTGTCTTCTAATGAATTACCTTTCATAACATTTTCAAGAGTATCACACATTACCGTCTTTCCATCAATTATAATTGCAACTCTGTCACAGATTTTTTCTATCAAATCAAATATATGACTCGATATAATAATGCACTTGCCTTCATTTTTTAATTCACGCAGAAAGTTGACAACTATTCGCTCTGTAATTATATCAAGCCCATTAGTCGGTTCGTCAAATATAATAATATCAGGGTCATTTACAATCGAGATTACAAGTGAAATCTTCTGTTTCATACCCGTTGAAAGGTCAGCTACTTTTACCTCGGCAAATTTATCAATACCAAACTTCTCAAAAAGTAATTTTTTTCTTTGTGAAGCTTCATTTGTATCTATGCCATATAATTTTGAAAAATAATCATATAAGTAGTTAGGCGTAAAAAAATCTTCTAACTTTAACTCACTTGTAAGAAAGCCTATCTTCTTTCTGTAATTGTCAATATCTGTATAAATATCCTTGCCATCAAGTAATATCTGCCCTTGCTCTGGCTTTATTACTGTTGCAATCATTCTAAGTGTCGTAGTCTTACCTGCACCATTTGAGCCGAGTATACCAAGTATCTCACCACTTTCAGCCTTAAAAGATACGTCTTTTACCGCAACTTTAATCTTTTCCGTTGTCTTTTCTATTTTTTGTTGTTTCTTTGACAGTTTAAATGTCTTTTTTAAGTTTCTAACTTCTAACATTTCAAAACCTCCCTTTTATTTTATGTAACTTGCTGTTTCATTAAAAGCCTTGATGAAATTCCCATAAATAGAACTGATAATATAATTATTTCTGATATTATTAAAATAGAATTGCTAGTTGTAAAGTAATGACCTATTTTAAAAAACACTCCATCTAATAGACCATTACTATCTCCACTCATAACATCTGCCATTCTACTAAATGACATACAAAATGCAATCCATATAAAAAATAAAAATACTCTCATTTTGTTACCATATCTCAATAGCAAAGCACCCATAAGCATTACAAATGAAACCATAAAAATCATAACCATAACACTTACATTTGTGCCAAGCATAAATACAGTTGTATCATTATCAACTGCCATAATTATTCTTAATACAATTAAGGAAAGTAAGAACATACCCAACTGAACAACAAAAAGACCTATAAATTCACTCTTTCTATATACCCGTTTTTTATTATTGTCAAGTCTAAATTCAATTGATTATGTTGTATTTTTAGGTTGTAAAGATAGGAGTTTGCGAAACGCCACAAGCTGCATAAACTCTAACTTCTTTGATCCTCTATTTTGCAATGCTCCTCACTGAAATAAAAACTTTTATATCTATTTCGCCTAAATTTCAAGGTCTAAAATATCATATTGGGGCTTATTTCTATGCAAAATACATAAATTAACGGTCAATTCATTTCGCAATTACCTATCTCTCAATAAAAGGATAAGTTCATCAGTACCAAAAACACACTCCCTTTTTCTGCCACACCACTTTTATTTTCCAATCAAAATCTTATAAGACTTCCCCTTCGCAAACACCGCTCTTATTTTAGGAAATTTATTAAATAGTGCTACCGTAATAAAGTAAGCAATAACACCATATAACGAACCCAAAATCAAACTAGCAAGCACATCCGTAGGATAGTGAACTGTAAGATACAATCTCGATATAGATACAAGTGCCGCAATAATCAAAGCGCCTGTTCCTTCCTTCTTATACCACATAAACATAGCCACAGCCGCCGCAAAAGAAGCTGATGTATGTCCCGATGGGAATGACCAGTCGTGAATTGTTGCAAAAATTCCATAAAGCTCTGTTTCTTGCAACGTAGGGTCAGTCACAAAAGGTCTAACTCTGTGATAAAAATTCTTCATCACACCATTACACATTATAAGCGATAAAATAAGAGCAATAGCCATAGTAAGCCCTACTTTTCTATACTTTTTAGGTAATACTGTAAGCAACGCAAGTGCCAACAATATCCAAAAAATTCCTGCATTTCCAAGACAAGTAAAAAAATACATAATTGGGTTTAATACTGGATTGTGTATAGAACCAAACCAGTGAAGTATTTGTAATTCCATTATTTCTCCTAATTCTAACTAATTATTTTTTATACAAGTACAACTTTTAACATTATAGTAACTGACATCTTCTAAAAATCATGGATTTTCTAATTACAATATTATAAATTGTAAAAGTTCACTTCATAATTTATAACTTACATTTTGTACCGATAATTTCATAACGCATAGTATTATTCGGCTTTATTTACACATTCCTTAATATAATCATAAATAAGCTTATATGTACTGCGGTCATAATGCAAACCATCTACTGTTTCAAAGCCTTCCTCTTTAAGATAACTATTAGTGTCTATAATACGCACATCTGATGACAGTTCTTCTTCCATAACACTGTTAAAATCATCAATAACATCGTTTTCAACACTATATCCATGTTGTTCTTCTTTTTTCTCATCAACAGGATTAACAAGCATATAGAATATATGACAATCCATATCCTGTGCCATTTCATTAATTGTATCTATATACTTTTGTCTACTGTACTTTAAATCATTAACTCCAAGCCCTATTATAAGTGCTGTATTTTTGTCACATGACTCCTTTATAAGCTCCATTTGTTCTTCAAGATAAGCATAGCCCATATTATTTTTTGCAATAAATGTATCTTCATCTTCTTCATAAGCTGACATTCCTACATATCTTGAATCACCTACAAATACATATTTATCTATACTTATTGTGTCTTTATTACTTTTATTATCTTTGATACTATTATTACTATTTGTTCCACTATAAGCCATCGTTTGACTATAATTGCTTGTATTATCACTATTTGTACTAAATAATGTCTTTATATCTATTATATTTAGAAGATACAAAACTTCAAAAACAATTGTCATTAATCCTATTACAATAAATATTATTTGAATTATTCTATTATTCTTTTTTGATTTTTTATTGCTGCTCATTATTAGTCCTCATTTTCACAAAATAATATCTATATTTTTAATAACATTTATTTTTATCAGAAATAACTTACACTCGTTCTGATAAACGCAAAGCCTTATATTATAAGATTTGCCTTAAGATAATTTGAAAAATGTACTCTGCTAGTTTCTTAAGTTATCCTTTACTTATACTGCTTTACATTAGTTATATCAACCTTTTCAAATGGTACCCAGACATATTTTTCATCTTCTGATACGCCATCTATATCCTTAATACTGCTATTACTTCCAAGCGCTAACGCCGTCTGTATAAGACTTGTTCCTTGACCAGTAGCTGATTGATATACTGTAAATGCCATCTGCGACTTTTCTATTGCTTCACAACCCTGCTGTGTTGCGTCAATACCAAGAATTATAATATCATTTCTTCCTGCTTTTTGACATGCGTTTACTATTCCTAATGCCATTGTATCATTATTGCATATTACAACATCACACTTCTGACCCGTCTTTAAAAATACATCAAACATTTCCTCAGCCTTTGACTGCTCCCAGTCGGCATGGTCTTCAAATACATACTTGATTTTTTTACCCGAATCATTAAGTGTATTCTTTACAGCATTAGTTCTTCCCTTTGTCGCCGAATGGCTTGATGGACCTTTAAATATTGCAACATTAATCTCCGTTGATGTTTTCATTTTGTCAAGCACATATTCTGCTTGAAATTGTCCTGCTGTGTATTCATCTGAACCTACATACACATACTTATTAGCTTGTAACCTTGACTCATCTGGTGTTATATTAAAAAATACAATTGGTATATCTCCTGCCAATGCTTCAAGCTCTAGTGCTGTGTCTGCATCAACCATATTACACAATATAACGTCATAATTATTATTAACTGCCTGCTTAATATGTTCCACTTGCTTTTCTATAGAATTATTAGCATCTAGCACATCTAATTTGGCATTAGACTTTGATGCTGTTTCTTTTGCTTGATTAACTAATTGTGTTCTAAAATCATCAGCTTGTGCAAGTGTAAAAAGCATTTTAACATTTCCGCTTCCGCCACTAGCAGACGATTGTTTTGTAGCCCCACACCCTGCAATACAGCCAGATAATAATACAAGACACATAAGTATAACTAAACTTTTTTTCATAACGAAACTGCCTCCTTATATCTGAAATTGATTAACCTGCTGTGAAAGCTGGTCTGCTGATACTGCAAGGTTATCGGCTTCATTTTCAACTTGCTTACTATTGTTTGAAATATTTTTAGCTTGCTCAAGCATAGCTTCTGATGTTGCAAGTATCTCATCTGAACTTGCTGCCTGTTCTTCACATATAGCAGCTACATTTGTCGCAACTTCATCAACTTGATTAATCTTTACAACTACATTTTTGATAAGTGTATTTGTATCTTGAATATTGTTAAATATAGTGTTAAATGTATCTACCGCCTTATGAATAAGCTCTGAACTATCTGACACCTGCTTTGCACTACTTCCTGCTTGCGATACTGCGTCATTTACAAGACCATTTATCTGCTCAATAAGCTCTGTAATATGAGCTACCGAATTAGCACTGTTCTTAGCTAATGTGCCTATTTCAGAAGCTACCACAGCAAATCCTTTTCCTGCTTCACCTGCTCTTGCTGCTTCAATCGAAGCATTAAGAGATAAGAGGTCAGTTTCGTCTGCAATCTCTCCAATAAGACCAATAATTTCAACTATTTCACTTGATGCAGTACCAACCTTATTAACAGCAGTTTCAAGATTTCTAATAGAATTTTCAATACTTTCAAGTGCTTTGCCTACCTGCTCCATATCTTCTCTACCTTTTTCAGATACTTCAACAGTTTCACACATTTTATTATCTGCAATATCACTATCCTTCTTAGTTTCTGTAGCAACACCCGCTAACTGTGTCGCACTGTCTGCAATCTCATTAACAGATACCGAAAGTTGGTCTACTGTGTTATTAAGCTCAGTCATTGACGAAGATTGTATATCTGCTGCCGAATTCATTTCGTTAGATACATCTTTACTTGTATCAGCCTGCTGTTTTAACTTAACTGACACATCGCCCATCTGCGAAATCATGCCCTTCATTGACTCAATAAATGCCTGCACACTTCTTCCCATTACAGCAATCTCATCATGTCCCTTAGGATTAACTGACACTGTAAAATCTCCAGAAGACATTTGTGTAATTATATTTGTCATTTGTTTAACAGGCTTTACAACAACGTGAGTAACTCTTTCAATTAATATACAAAGAAGTAATATACATGCTACACCTATTACCATCATAATAGTTCTAAGCTGAATTAAATCTGCAAGTACAGTATTTTCAGGAATATACGACACTAATATCCAATTAGTGTTATCTACCTCATTAAATACTGCCATCATTCCATCTAATGTAGTGAAATCATAATCTCTATCATTAATCTTTTCTGCTGCAAGTTTATAAAAATTACTCTGACCATCACTACCCAGTTTCTTTGATATAAGTGATGAGTCCCTATCGGCAAGAATTATACCTGTATCCTTGTCAACAAGAAAAGCTTGAGCGTCATTCATTTCTATAAAAGAATTAACAATTATAGAAATTCTATCAAGCTTCATATCTGCGGATATAACTCTTACATTGTCTGAACCATCGTTTAATATTCCAGACGCACTTATGACATTTTCTCCATTAGCATTTTGATATGCTGAGCTTACTGCCATATTTACTCTTGTTAAACCTTCTTTATACCATACACTTTGAGTTACATTACTTTCTTTTTTCTCTGACTTTGAAGCTGTTATAAGCTTTCCTGTTGTGTCTGCTATGTATAATCCTTCTGGAAAATTGTCACTATATCCATAGTAACTATCTAATATCTTTTGCAATTGCTCATCATCTGGTTTTAGTGTTTCTATAGTCGTCTTTGCCATTTGAAATGAAGCAATGTTTTCATCAAGCCATGCTTCAATCTTAGAAGCCTGACTTTCAACTGAAGAGCTCAAAAGATTTTCTGAATAGTTTTCTATAATCTTAGCTGAAGCCTTATAGGAAACTAATACAAGCAAGACTACAATTATGATAACTACTGGCATAATAGAGCCTAGTAATTTTGCCTTAATTGAAATCTTCTTCTGTTTTTTCATAACATCATCCCCTTTTTAAATACCAACTGCTTCTTTTGCTAATTTGTCCGCAAGCTCATTGCCTTCAACGCCTGAATGTCCTTTCACTTTTACAAATCGTATATCAATCTTATTTTTTATAGAGTTAATATAGTTATAATATTCTATCGTTCCCTTTTTATTGCGCTTCCAAAGCCCCTTCGCCCACATTTCAATTCCTAGATAATCATAGTAAATGTCAAGCTTTGTAAGTCCTAGCTCTATCGCTTTTTTAATCGCTTCCATACTACCTAGCACTTCACCAGCGACATTTCTCATAGAAGCCATTTCTGGTTCTTTCCCACTACCTTTAATATACTCTCTTATTCCATCATGCTCTACAAAGCCGCCATAACCATACACATTAGTTGCTATATTAAATGAACCATCGACAAATGCAAATGGTCTATCCCCCTCTTTGACATCATCGCAATTAATAACAAGCTCTTTATTATCTATATGATTATTGCCAGCAACTTTATTATCAACATCACCAAGAAATTCTCTCGCTTCTTGTAGTGAAGTAAAACTCTTATAAATAGCTCCTGAGTATCCATTTACTACTTGCTTACACTCATTCCAAGAGTTAAATATTCCTGTCTTAAAGCCTTTTTTTACTGCGTAATATTTTACAGCCATAATTCCTCACTTATAATTAATATACTCTTATAACACCTGAAATCTCAGATACAACTGACATTCCTTTAAATATTGCCATTGCGTCATTAAAATTACATTCTTCAACTTCATCTGTAATAATTACAAGCTCAGCCACACCACCTTTTCTACTCTTTTGAACTACCTGAGCAATACTTACATCATTATTTCCAAGTACGCTCGCTATATTAGCAAGTACACCTGGGCGGTCTGCTGCTTGTATTCTTAAGAAGAACTTGCTACTTGTATCAGAAATATTTTTAACGGGGATACTTTTGTAACAACTACAACCTACCCTGCCACAGCAATCATTAACAATATTTCTCATAACATCTACAACATCACCCATTACAGCACTTGCTGTTGGCATTTGTCCTGCACCACGTCCCATAAACATAGCATCGTCCATTGCGTCTGCATGAACAAATACTGCGTTAAGCGACTCTCTTACTCCTGCAAGTGGGTGTTGTTCTGGGATAAGCATAGGGTGAACCTTAACTTCAATGCCTGTTTTTGTATTTCTTGCTATACCAACAAGCTTAATCACATAACCAAATTCCTTAGCATATTTAATATCGTCTGCTGTTATATGAGTAATACCTTCTGTATACACCTGTGAAAATGTTACTCTTGAGTTAAATGCAAGCGAAGCCATAATTGCTATCTTACGCCCTGCGTCATACCCTTCTACGTCAGCTGTAGGGTCTGCTTCTGCATAACCCAATTCAGTAGCTTCTGCAAGTGCGTCTTCATAACTCATTCCAGTTTCTGTCATCTTAGTTAATATATAGTTAGTTGTACCATTTACTATTCCCATAACTTCTGATATATGATTACCTGCCATACTCTGCTTAAGTGGGCGTATTATAGGAATTGCTCCTGCAACTGCTGCCTCAAACTGTAAATCCGCTCTAGCTTCATCAGCTGCGTGCATTACAGCCTGACCATGCTCAGCAAGCAAGTCCTTGTTAGCTGTAACTACCTGCTTACCCGCTTTTAAAGCTTCAATTACATAAGTTCTAGCCGGTTCTATTCCACCCATAAGCTCAATAACAATCTCGATTTCTGGGTCATTTACTATTTCTTCCCATGAGTCAGTAAGTACTTCTTTTTTTATACCTTCTCTTTCTTTTTTAAGGCTTCTTACAAGCACCTTCTTAATCTCAAGCTCTGCTCCCGTCTTATTTTTAAAATCACCAGCCATCATCTGTGATAACTTATACACACCACTACCAACTGTACCAGCTCCTAAAATAGCTGCCTTAATTACTCTATTATCCATAATTCCTCCACAATGTAAATTAGTCTATTTGTTATTATAGCACACTTTTTAAATTATAAAAACCTTTCCTAAAAATAAAATATCCTACAAATACAGACTTCAATCATCTATATTTATAGGATATTTTTTATGTCTAAACTTCACATATATATTTGAGTTTTCATATTTTGCAAAAATACAACCTTCCGTAAGATAGCATGCGCATATAAGTGATAAATACACCATTAAAAGAACAAGCGCCTATATTTGCATGACAGTAACGAACATTATTGTTCGATAATGGCATACCAATATAGGCAATTGTACTTTTACTGGTGTGTGTTCACTTATATGCGCATACTATCATCACAGTCTAAAACATAAAACTCAAAAGCTACTTATCATCGCATTTTCACAAAGCGTCTTTGCATTTATAAGACTTATTTCATCTAACAACCTTACATGAAATGTCCCAAGCCCTGCATTATTTTTCAACGTATAATCTCTAGCTCTTTCTCCTGCTATTCCAAGAAGTGCCGTAGCGCATATTGCATTATCTAATATTTTCGTATCCGTATATTTACCAGCAGAAATATATGAAGCAATAAGGACATTTAACATACAGCCTGTTCCTGTGATACTGCTCATCATTTCACAACCATTTTGTATATAATAAACTTCGCAACCATCTGATATAGTATCTACAACGCCAGTTGCTACTACTACCGAATTAGTCTTTTTTGCTAATTCCTTCACAAGCTCGCCTGTATATTTCATTTTCACTTCATTGTCCGAGGAAAATGTATCCTTATCACTTACATCTATGCCAGCTGCATCTGAACTTAGACCATTCAAGACTTTTATTTCGGATATATTACCCTTTATAACAGCAGGTCTACATACATTTATGTATTCCTTTGCAAGTTCAAGACGTATATCGCTACAAGTAACACCAACTGCGTCTATAACTGATGGAATGTTATTTTCTAATGATGTTTTACCCGATATCATAATAGAATTAATTCTTGCGTCTGTTATATTTCCAAGATTAATAGCTAATACACTCGCCATTGAAGTTATTTTTGCAACTTCCTTTGGGTGTTCTGCCATAATAGGCTTTGCTCCGACTGCAAGAACTGCGTTAGCACAGTCATTTATAGATATTGGATTAGTTATACAGTGAATAAGAGGTGCGTTACTTCTTATACTGTTAATAATATTTTCTACTTTAACAATGTTCAACACTACTATCAATGCCTTTCTTTTTTACAAACCAGTACACTAAGCCAGCTATAACAAAAGCTAGAAATACTATGTACTTTATACCATTTACCATCGCACTAGGCGTTTCAACAAAGTTATTTACAATAACTACTACTAAAAGATAGCCGATAAATCCGCAAAATACAATACCTAATGCGTCATTAGCAACCCTGTCTGATGTTTCATATATATTTGAGCCAAGTGCTGTCTGAAACTTTGACAAAAGCTTTGCCTTTGATAACTGCTTTAAGAAGATAAATGCAATACTTCCACCTATAAGTGTACCTGCTATAAATGATGGTACATAAAAAAACCAAGTAAGCCCTGTCTTTCCCCAGAATATAGTCATTACTGGATATGAAACAATTGCGCCTATAATACCAGTTCCTATTACTTCACCTAAAAATGCACATACAAGCTTGCCCTTTGACAGTCTATAAAATACTCCTGACAAAAATGCACCAAATACTGCTCCTGTAAGTGCAAGTGGTGGAATACCCATAAATATCATTCTTAAAATTCCAATTGTAAGAGCGCAGACAAAAGCATACCATGGGCCTAAAAATACAGCACAGGTCACATTAATAAAATGAGCCATAGGACACATTCCTTCAACTCTTAATATTGGTGATATTACTACACCAACAGCAACCATCATCGCTAAAAATACCATTTTTAATAACTTTGTATTTTTCATAATCTTTCCTTCTTTCTTCTAGTTTTATTTTGATATTTTTATAAATTTTACATATACTCAATTACTTATTACACCATAAATGTTCCCACAACAATAGCCTAAGTTTTTATATAAGCACGATTGACTTGTTGTTCGTGTAAATAAAAAAGAGATACACATTATCTGTGTACCTCTAAAATACTTATAATATGTTTTAATTTAATTATTATTGATAATAGCTCTTTAAATCATATAAAATCATTTACAATAATCAAAACAACCTATCAAAAATAGAACTAGCATTATAATATTAATAGCAATGGTACACGCAAAAATTATATTGTAAACCAAATAAAATAATAAAATTAATTTATCTGTCGGTCGATACTCACTTGTATCCTCTCAATCCGAATTACGGACTCCCATCGCTATATTACGGCTAAATGCTCGGGCGCTCCCCCGCTCACCTAATAACACCATTTGTAATTATAACACCCTCCTCCACTTCCGTCAACTATCAACATAATTTGTACTTTTACAATATGATTAAATTTAACGCAATTAATGTGCATACTGACTCTGATACAAATTGTAATAAAAGCCTTTCTTAGCAAGCAACCCTTCGTGATTACCCTGCTCAATAATCTTACCGTCTTTCATAACAAGAATAACATCAGCCGACTGTATAGTAGATAATCTATGTGCAACAATAAAGCTAGTTCTACCCTCCATCAACTTCGCAAAAGCGTCTTGTATCTTCATTTCAGTTCTTGTATCAATAGAAGACGTAGCCTCATCAAGAATAAGCATAGGTGGCTTACAAAGCATAACTCTAGTAATACAAAGAAGCTGCTTTTGTCCTTGCGATAAGTTACCACCGTCTTCACCAATAACAGTATCATATCCCTTAGGAAGTCGTCTAATAAAACCATCAGCATAAGAGGCCTTAGCTGCCGCAATAATCTCCTCGTCAGTAGCATCTGGCTTACCCATAATAATATTTTCTTTAATAGTACCCGCCTTTAACCAAGTATCCTGTAACACCATACCAATGCCCGCTCTAAGAGAACTCCTTGTCATTTCCCTTATATCCGTACCAGATACCTTAATACTACCCGAATTAACATCATAAAATCTCATTAACAGATTAATAAGTGTAGTCTTACCACAACCCGTAGGGCCAACAATTGCAATTCTTTGTCCCTGCTTAACGTCAAGATTGAAGTTTTCAATAAGTTTCTTATCTGGAACATAAGAAAAGGCAACATTTTCAAGCTTAACAGTTCCATCTACATTTGCAATATCAACAGCATTTTTAGGTTCTGGTATTTCTGGCTTTTCTTCTATAAGTTCAAAAACTCTAGCCGCACAAGCAATAGCATTTTGCAATTCAGTTACAACACCTGATATTTCATTAAAAGGCTTTGTATACTGATTAGCATAACTTAAAAAGCTTGATAACTGACCTACAGTTATACCGCCATTAATAGCAGATACCGCACCACCTACAGCAACGCCAGCATATACAATACTATTTACAAATCTAGTAGCTGGATTAGTTATAGATGAAAAGAAAATAGCTTTAAGAGAATAATTTTGAAGCTTTTCGTTGATTTCATCAAATTTTTCTAGTGCTTCTGCTTCGTGTGCATAAGCTTGAACCACCTTTTGACCACCAATCATCTCATCTATAAGTGCAGTCTGCTCGCCTCTTGCTTCTGACTGCAACTTAAACATAGAGTAAGTGTGCTTTGCTATAAAACTTGCCACGAAAAATGAAAGTGGTGTAATTACAACAACTATAAGAGTAATTAAAACATTTATTGACAACATAAATGCTAATGTACCAAATATTGTAAGTACTCCCGAAAAGAACTGTGTAAAGCCCATAAGAAGTCCATCTGCAAATTGGTCAACATCGGCGATTACACGACTGACTATTTCACCATAAGAATGAGCGTCAATATAACTTAATGGAAGCTTTTCTATCTTTTCGATGGCTTCATCTCTTATATCTCTTGTAACATGGTAAGTAATTTTATTATTACATATATTCATAACCCATTGAGAAACTGCTGTAATTGCAATTACAATTCCCATCTGTGTAAGAATTGTTAAAATGTTATCAAACAATACATTCTGTGGTCCAATAATATTATCTACAACTCTACCTACAAGTATTGGTACATAAAGTGTTGAAGCTACTGTAACTGCTGCCATAACAATTGAAATAGCAAGATATAACCAGTATTTTTTAATTCTTTTAAGAACCTTAACAACTGTGCCTTTTTGGGAAGCACTTTTCTTTTTGGTTTTATCAGTACTCATATTATGCTATGCCTCCTCTTTCTTAAACTGTGAATAATATATTTCTTGATACACTTCACATGACTTTAACAACTCATCATGCGTTCCAATTCCAGCAACATTTCCATCATCAAGCACAATTATCTTGTCTGCATACATAAGAGAAGCTGCTCTTTGGGATACTATAAATACTGTTGGATTATTCTTCATCTGTCTTATTGACTTTCTAAGTGCTGCGTCTGTAGCATAGTCAAGCGCAGATGCACTGTCATCAAGTATAAGAATTTCTGGCTTTTTAACAACAGCTCTTGCTATAGTAAGACGTTGTCTTTGTCCACCTGAAAGATTTTTACCACCCTGATCTACAAATGCGTCAAGCTTTCCGTCTTTTTTATCAACAAATTCTCTTGCCTGTGCAATCTCAAGTGCTTCCATAATTTCGCTGTCTGTAGCGTCTTTTTTACCCCACTTCATATTCTCTCTAATTGAGCCTTTAAAAAGAAGTGCCTTTTGAAGTACGATACCAACATTTTCTCTTAGTGATTTTATACGGATATCTTTTACATTTACACCATTGACTAATACTTCACCAGAAGTTGCGTCATAAAATCTAGGAATAAGATTGACAAGTGAAGACTTACCAGAACCTGTACCGCCGATTATGCCGACAGTCTGTCCTTTTTTAACTGAAAATGATATATCAGTAAGTGACTCAGCTCCTGCCACTTCATACTTAAGGCTAACATTCCTAAATTCAACTACATTTTCCTTATTATCATTTTGTTTGCTATTGTCAATGCTTTCCACTCCATCAGCCATTCCCGACTTTACGGCAAATACACTGTCAATACGGTTAGCACAAGCTAACGCCTTAGTCACACTAATTACAAGGTTAGCAAGCTTAATAAGCTCTACAAGTATCTGCGACATATAGTTATAAAGCGCTACAACCTGACCTTGTAAGAGTGAGCCTTCATTTACTCTTACAGCTCCTGTCCAAAGTAATATAACGACGGCAACATTAATAATAACGTATGTCAATGGGTTCATAAGTCCTGATATCTTACCTACGAACTTTTGTAATTTGTTAAGTTGTTCGTTAGCTGTTTTAAACTCTCTTATTTCATCTTGCTGTTTATTAAATGCTCTTATTACTCTTACACCCGTAAGATTTTGTCTTGTAATTCCAAGCACATTATCAAGTCCAGCTTGAACATTTTTATACATAGGTCTTGTTGACAAGATAATTCCAAATACTACAATCGCAAGTACTGGTATTGTTGCAACAAATACTAACGCCGCATGAACGTCAATAGTAAATGCCATAACCATTGCACCAAATACAATAAATGGTGAACGTAAAAAAAGTCTTAATACAAGATTGACACCATTTTGAACTTGATTGATGTCACTTGTCATTCTTGTAATAAGTGTTGACGTTCCTATCGTATCCATTTCTGTGAATGAAAAGCCTTGAATGTGTTTAAACAAATGGTGTCTAAGTCCCGTAGCACAACCAACTGCTGCCTTTGCTGCAAAATACTGCGCTGTAATCGAACAAGTAAGTCCTATTATCGCAAGCGCAACTAACATACCACACATTTTTATAATGTAACCACTGTCTTTTCCTGCTATACCAACGTCAATAACAGACGCTACAACAAGTGGTACAAATAACTCAAACAATGCTTCAAGCATTTTAAATAAAGGTGCAAATACGCACTCTTTTTTGTACTCCTTTAAATATAACCAAATTCTTTTCATAAAATAATCCTTTCCCATAAGCCAAATTATTGAATTTAGTTTTGATTTGTAACATTTTTATTTCTTATTATCATCACTATCTTCAAGGTTTAATTTAGCCAATTCTTCTCCAGCTTTTGTGTGCATAATAAGATTTTTATTCTTAGGCTGTTTTTCAATATAATCACTTCTTAACTGTTCCTCTGCCCTTTTTACCTCCTTTTCAAATTCTCTTGATGATATAAGCATACAGCCTTGACCCCTTATTATAATCTGCTCTAACCCGTCAGAAGTTGCGACTGTAACATCATACTTTCTGCCGTTTTCATGCGCAAATCTTTCTATATATGCGTCGGCTGTTTCAGCTTCTTTAGTGTATACAACATGAATATTATGATAATCAATATATTCCGTATCATGCCCCTTTACTCTATAAGCATCAAATACAACGATAAGCTCACACCCCGAAAGTGGTTGATAATTACACATTATATCAAGAAGTCGTCCTCTTGCTCCATCAATATTTACACTAGCTATTTCGTTTAATTCATCCCATGCAAATATTACATTATAGCCATCAACTAACAGATATTTTTTGTTATTATTTTTATTGTTATTCGCTTTATACACTTCTTTTTGCGTATTATCATTTGAAGTTTGTGAATAATTAAACACTCTCTTACCTGTCGATTTTTTAGACCATTTTCCAGTTCCGTCTTTATCCTTTTTATTTGCGCCGTAAGTCTGCCTTAATATATCGTCAACTTCATCTGTACCAATCCATTCATCAGAAACAGTTCGTGCAGACTCGGCTGATGACATATTTCTTTTATTGATAGGCGTGTCTATATCTTGCTCACTATTTCGCTTTGTCCTCGCAAAATAGCTTTCAAGGTGCATATACTCCTCAACCTTGTCCCAACTTACATTAAATCCAGAACCATGCGCACAAAAAACAGAGCCTGCTGGCTCATTCAAATCATTTTCTGAATTGTAACCGACCTTACTTATTATCTCATCGGCATTATGACAAGGCTCGTATCCTTTAAATGTACAAAATAGCTTTCCAAGTCCCTTAGTATATGAATTGACTTCTGTTTGATAATCTCTCATATTAATAACAGGAACACTTCCCTTTATAACAGCCATATCTTCTTGTTGCTGTTCTAGTTCAAAAGTTCCGCACATGCGCTCTATATCAGTCATTGCACGCCCTACATTAGCTGTTGGAATTTCAAGTCTATAATTATAATAAGGCTCTAATAAGACTGACTGCGCTTTCTTTAATCCTTGCCTTATCGCTCTATAAGTGGCTTGTCTAAAGTCACCACCTTCTGTATGCTTAAGATGTGCTTTTCCTGCTACAAGTGTTATCTTCATATCAGTTATTGGCGCACCAATCAACACGCCCTTGTGTTCTTTCTCATGGATATGTGTTATTATTAACCTTTGCCAGTTTTTATCTAACATATCCTCGCTACAATCAGCATTTATCTCAATTCCACTTCCACGTTCTGCCGGTTCAAGAAGTAAATGTACTTCTGCATAATGTCTTAACGGCTCGAAATGTCCTATTCCTTCAACCACATTTGAAATAGTTTCTCTATACACTATATTTCCTTGACCAAATTCAACATCAATATTAAATCTTTCTTTTATAATGCTTTTTAATATCTCAATCTGAACTTCGCCCATTATCTGCGCTTGAATTTCTTGAAGACGTTCATCCCATACAATATGAAGCTCCGGTTCTTCTTCTTCTAACTGACGAAGCTTTGGAAGTGCAAGTGCTGTGTCCATTCCATCTGGAAGTATTATTTTATATGTAAGCACTGGTTCAAGAAGCGGCATACCCGACTTACTTTCTATACCAAGCCCATCTCCTGCATGAGTTTCATTAAGTCCCGTAAGAGTACATATCTGACCTGCATACACTTCATTAACTACTTTGAACTTATTGCCAGAATACACTCTTATTTGATTGACCTTTTCTCCAATAACGTCTTTTGTTTTAAGACAACCACCTGTAATCTTAACGTGCGTTAAACGTTCATTTTGCTCATTTCGTGTAATCTTATAAACCTTTGCACCAAACTCGCTCGGATATTCTTTACAGACTGCATACTTTTTAATGCCTCTTAATAACTCGTCTACACCTTCAAGTTTAAGTGCAGAGCCAAAATAGCAAGGAAATACTTTTCTATTTCTTATAGCTTCTGCAATATTTTTTGTTGCTACATTGCCATTTTCAAGAAACTCATCTAACAACACTTCATCGCACATTGCAACACTGTCATAAAACTCTTCTGAATTATTTATAATATTGTTTTCAGTAAAATCAATACAGCCTGTATCTAACTTATTTTTCAATTCTTCAATAAGTCTAGCTTTATTAGTTCCCTTTTGGTCCATTTTGTTGACAAATATAAATACTGGTATTTTATATTGACTAAATAATCTCCAAAGTGTCCTTGTATGCCCCTGCACTCCATCTGCTCCACTGATTACAAGTATCGCATAATCAAGCACTTGCAAGGTTCTTTCCATCTCTGCTGAAAAGTCAACGTGACCGGGAGTATCAAGAAGTGTTACCTGCATTGTACTGTTGTCTTTATTCTTTAAAATATCGCTGTCATTTTCAATATTATTACTTAACTCAAACTCAGCTTGTTTTGAAAATACCGTAATTCCTCTTGCTCTTTCAAGAGAGTATGTATCTAAAAATGTATCTTTATTATCTACACGCCCAATCTTTCTTATTGTGCCTGTAGTATATAGTATTGCTTCTGACAACGTAGTTTTACCAGCATCTACATGTGCCAGAATACCTAATACAATTCTGTTGTTCACTATCATCTTCCTATCTGCCTTATGGCGTTTGTATTATATTCAAAAAATGAACTATAATTCATATTTGAACTAAAGTCCATTAATATACTAACACAATGATGATAGTTATTAAAGACCAATTTTATTGATATAAAATAGCTATTAAAAAACATTCTCTGCAATTTTGTTTTAAGCCATCATAAAGGTCTTGTGCAAACAAAGACTTTAACTCGTTGTTTGCATAGACTATTATAGGGTTGTAACATTAAAGAAATTTAGTTTACTTAATGCAACAACCCTATTTTTAATAACTTATTATTCAATTTTAATAACTATAATACTTATTCTTGCAATTCATATATTTTTATTGCTGGCATATATTTATTCATATCACCTACAGCTTCAAACTTATAACTTTTTGTAGCTGTGCTTCCATCATTTTTAGTTACTGTTACCTTTAACACTTGGCTTTGTAGCATTTTATTCATATCCATTACGCCATTTTCATCCCTTTTAGTAATATCACCATAGTCCTGTATTAAAAAGTTCATTCCTTTAATATCCTGCTTATCATAATCCACTTCATACACATTACCTAACTTTTGATATGTATAATACTTTCTCGTTGCTAAATTTAATGTTTGTTGTTGTAAAAGATTATGTGAATAGCAATAAGTACTCCATTTAAATCTATTATCTGAATTAATTTCAGTACCAATAAGCGCAGCAATTTCGTCTGGTAACTCATAATATGATAAAAATACTGTTGTCTTATCATTAAATTCATATTTTACTTTTGCTATATCTTCACCTTCGCATATTATTGGCAGTCTTATCATAACATTTGTTATAGTGTCTAATCTAGCCCAACTTGTCATTTCACCTAATTTATCAATAAGTACTCTGTTGCCATTTTCTATTTTTATAAATTCTTCTTCATCATCAGAAGCATATACTTTCATAGTAAAAATATCTGATACATACGATGAATTACTTGCTTGTGTTACACTTATATTTTCTACATTTTCATTATTAATTGTATTTTCCTTGTTATTTGTTAAAATATCCACAAGCTTTACACTTGTAAGACATATAACTGCTGCTACAGCAATTGACGTTATCTTTGTAATCGTTCTTTTTCTTTTATACTTTTTGTTGTTATCAGCTTCAATTTTTTTATTTAAACTTTTCATTATATTTTCTGTAGATAAATTTAATTCTAATTCCTTTTCAACTCTCATAATTATTCTCCTTTCTGTTTAAATAAGTATTCACAATCTACTTATTCTTATATAATCGCACCATCAAATATATTTTCTCCCATCTTAATTTTTCTAAATGACGAAAACCTCCAATAAGTTCAACAAACTAAAGTCCATAATTCAAAACATATTTTGCAAATTTCTCAAATTAATACGACAGTTGCTACGTTTTTATACAATCACAGCCCTTTACTTGTTATTTATATAAATCTTGCTTATTGCGATACATCTTAACAACTTACTTGATAGCATTAAAATAGCGCTTTACTTTATTACGGCAACGCAACAGTTTTGACTTTATAGTGTTTTCATTTATTCCATAGTTAGAACTTATCTCATTTATAGTCATACCATCATAGTGATACTGCATAAATATATCTTTATCTGGACTTTTGAGTGCCCGTATAGCTTCACCAACTTGCTCCATTCGCTCTTTATTTACAACATAATCTTCTGGATTATCATATCTACTTTGAACTATACCCGCACTATTTTCATATACTTGTCTTTCAATATAGTCATCTGAAACATTACTATCTTTTTTATATGTATTATTTTCAAATGGTATAATATTCAATTTACTTTTCTGTCTTAATTTATTAATTGCTTTCTTTTTTGCTATTGAAGCAAGATAAGCTTTCAAATTCCAACTGTCACTATTATCAATATTAATTTTGTCAGCTTGTTTCCATATTGCAAAAAACACATCTGAAACAACTTCTTCAATATCTTCCTTTTCCATAGTGTTTCCAATCTGCCTTACAATAATTGAACCAACGTAATTTTTATATTTTTCAACACATTCTTCATATACTTTTATATCACGTTGCCTTAGTCTTACAAATAACTCCTCATCTGTCTTTAATTGTGTCATTCTCCCACCTCCGTCAAGTCCTTTAATTAATGTCAATACTTACTTCTAAATATATAATCACATATTTTTTGAAAAAGTTGCATAATTTATTAAATATTTTATAAATCTTAATAAAAATACTTCCTCTTTTTACAAATATAAAAAACACACTTTGCAAATTTCTCAAGCTATTTTAACAGTCACTCAATTTCCAATTTGTTGCTTATTGTTTTTATAAAATATAAGCAACAAATAAAAAGACGGAAATAAGAATTAATCTTACTCCGTCTTTTTTATTGCTTCATTATTTCACTTTTAGTTTTGTTGGTTTTTTATTAGGTTTATAGGTTAATTTAATCTATTATTATATTGATAATAATATTCCTGTTTTAATTAATTTTACTTATTATTTAATGACTTTAATACTTCATTAACTGCTGTTCCTACTGTTGAATTATAATAATCCATACCTTCAGAAATAGTCATATATCCTAAAGCTGTCTGAGATATTACATAATTTCTTGCTGTATTGATATCAGTAATATTTTCTGATAAAGCTGTTGTTACAGGAAGCGCAACTTCAACCTGTGAATTGTTAATAAAGAAATCAACACTCTTTTGTGCAAGTTCTGGAATTTGTGCAATACCTGGGTCAGCGCCATTAGGTGTTGCTGTTGAATCTTTATACTTAGCAATTGCAAGTAATGGGTCAATATTGTTGTTCTGCTGCAATGTAGATGGCTTCTCTGGCGATGGAAGTAAATGGAACTCTCCATCTTTATATGTTGATACGCTATCTTCTTTACCTTGTACAGTTACACTTTCAGCAATATTATCCCAATGAGTACCCTTTGCTCCGTATGTCCAAGCTGTCTGACCATCTCCACCATCTAACATAGGTTCAATAAAATACTTAAATGTACCTTCTGGGTTCTTACATTGTGAAGTAATACACCATGTACCTGAAAGTCTTTCTGTATACTTTCCAAGCTCTTTAATAGGCTTTAATTCAATAAGTTCTCCATCGAGTCCTTTAACTTCAAGATTAGTTTTAAGTGTATATGCCCATTTTCCTGCCCAATATGTAAATACACCTGACTCTGATGATGGGTCTGTTGTATAGAATTTATCTCTTGCATTAGCTGTAGAGTTATTAACTGTTTCCTTATCAATTACACCGTCAGCAACACCTCGTCTAATTCTTTCAAGAGCTTCCTCCATACTCTTTTCACTAAAACCATCAACATATTCTCCTGAAGCATTTTGATAGAAAGTATAGTGAGCAGAACCATAAAACTCTGGTAGATAATTAGTATATGGTGCTTCTTTACTAATAAAGCCAGGTGCTGATATTACATAATGACCTTTTGTTTCTTTTAACTTCTTTAAATAACTATAGTATGTTTCAAAATCCATAGTTTTATCTTCCATTTCAGAAGAGTCTATTCCAGCTTCTGTAAGCCATGCCTTTTTAACATAAGTAACACAACCACCACCTCTTGTAGTTGGAAGTCCATACAATGCCTTCTGTCCATCTGAGCCTTGAATAATACAAGAGTCAATTACACTTTGTGATGTACTTGTCATTCTTCCTGAGTTTTTAGGCTCTGAATTATTCCAAGCAGTTGTCATATCCCATAAGAAACCATTTGACGCATACATAGCATAATAATCTGATGACAACTGGACTACATCTGGCATTGTTGTATCTGAATTGAAAGCATTAGCTACAGCATCATAATAACCCGAATGGTCAGGCCTTACCCAGTCGACCTTAAGACCTGTAATACTCTCAAGATAATCATAGAACTGCTGTGCTCCATTAGATACACCCACAACCGTATCTGCCATAACTCTTATTGAGTCAGGCTTTGTTACGCCCTCTTCTGACGATGTAGAATTACTATTGCTACCACCATTACTTCCACAAGCTACAAGACTCATTACAGATGTCAGCGCAAGACCTGTAGCCGCAAGTTTTTTAATACTTTTCTTCATAAATTAAACCCCTTTTCTTTATATTATTTTTCATTCGTTCTCACGTCTAAGTTATCCTATGTATAATATTATACATTTATAAACAACTTTGTTAATAGCATTTTATTAAAGTTTACTAGCATTTCTTGACTTTTATAATTGACTTTTGTAAATGTCTTACTTATAATTGTTTTTATAATAATAGAACGTGTTTTATACAATTGGAGGCACTTATGAAATCAGAATTTAAAATAAAACATGATAACTTTATACTAGAAGACCTTAATAAACCTTTCCTTTGGTATATCACCAATGCTATTAAGCCACTTCCACATCTTCACTATCACATGGAAATTATGTTTGTAATCGAAGGAAGTGTCAATATTATCTTAGACTCTTCTGAAAAGACTTTATATAAAGGAGATATCGCAATAATATTTCCCTATCAAATTCACTATGGCACAAGTTACAATGCAAAGTTGGCTTTTTTTATATTTATGCCCGATATTCTATCTCATATGAAGCATATACTTACACATAGTACACTTAAAAATCCATATATTAATAAACATGAATTATCAGAACTAGCACTTTTTGCTATAGATAATGTTATTGAAATACTTTTATCAGAAAATATTTGCTCACAGCAAAATACTACTATTATTGGTATGCTTTATATATTATTAACAGATATTTTTGAAAAAAATGAGTTGCAACCTTATACTTTAAATAAAGATATTGAGTCAATCAAACACATTTTCAAATATATAGATGAAAACTACACTAAAAAAATATCGCTTACTTCTACTGCCGAAGCACTTGGACTTAATCCCTACTACCTTTCAAGGATTTTTTCTAATTATCTTAATATATCATTTAGCGAATATATTACAAATAAAAGGCTTTTAATGGCTCACAATCTTATATGTAGCACTAATAAGACAATTCTTGATATTATGTACGAAACTGGATATAAGAGCGAACGAACTTTCTACAGATGTTTTAAAGAATATTTTAATATGACACCAATGCAGCTAAGAAATACTAATCAAGTCTAATAAATATTATATAATACGCCATGCTAGTATTAATTATGTCGTATTAAGGTATTTAAAAATGTTATTTAAGATATTATAATAAAACCATGCCCAAATCTTTATCACTTTGATTAATTATCTGAACATGGTTTGTATACATTTTTATTCGTCTATAAGTTTTCGGTCTTTCCTAAACTGTCTTGCTGTTATCCCATAATAATTTTTAAAGCTACTTAGAAACTTGCTATTACCAACGTAACCTAACTTTAAGGCTATATCATCGACAGAAAGACTTTCATCCATAAGCATAACTTTTGCCGCAGACATTCTAGCTTCAAGCTTTTTTTGATTAAAGGTCTTGCCATATTCCTTTGAAAGATATCGTTGAGTCTGTCTTTCACTAAAGCCTATTGCCCTTGAAAGCTTTGGAAGAGTCAAATCTGCACAAAAATTCATAAACAAATCATCAATTATAAGGTTGCGCTTATTATTTCTTATTACATCAAGATTGTCGTTAATTTTTTGGTGCAAAACTTCATCTGGCGAAAGTCTTACAGATGTAACAATAAGTAGTCTTAACAGTGAAATAATATTATCATAATAACCTATTTGTTGGTTTTCAAGTTCAAAAAATATATCTTTAAAAATGTTATAAACCTTGTAATTATCATGGCTAATAATAAACGGAGTTTTCTTTAAGGTTCTCATAACACAAATATTTTCAGATGCACCTTCTGGTAGTGTTTGTACAATATTAAAGTAAATACCATATTCACGATATAAGGCATTAGATTTAATACTTTCACTATTACCTTTTTCTATTTTTAATGATGGAAATTGTGCATGACGTACAAATGGACCTGTAATATAAAATGTACCTTTACTAACTGGTATCATTTTATCATCGGTTTCAATTGTAGCATTGCCTGATACAACATAATGAAACTCAAAACAATTATCACCATGATTGTGCATAGGATAAGGTTTGTCTATTATTTCGTTGCTTATTTTATATACTTCGATTATTTCATTTTCAAACTGAAATCTTATGTCTAAACTATCATTAATCATCGCTATACCCCCTCTTTTATTATTTACTATATTAAGCGTTGATTATATTATACAATAAATTTATGTATACTCCAACTATTTTTGACAAAATATTAACATATTTTGAAAAATTAGTGTTAAAATAATATTTAAGAAATGGAGATTATAATATGAATAATGAAAATTTAATTAATCTTTTTCCACTTAATAAATCACTTTCAAATAAAAATAATATGTACTACGACACTCCTGCAAATAATTGGAATGAAGCTCTTCCTATTGGAAATGGAAGGATAGGTGCAATGATTTTTGGCTCATTAGAAAAAGAACAATTCCAACTTAACGAAGACAGTGTATGGTATGGCGGATATCGTGACCGAAATAATCCTGATGCTTTAAAAAATCTCCCCAAAATCAGAGAATTAATCTTAAAGGGAGAAATTACTAAAGCAGAAAAGCTTATGGTAGCTTCTCTTTCTGGCGTTCCTCAAAGTATGCGACTTTATCAGCCACTTGCTGAATTATTTTTAAATTTTGACAACCACAAACACGAAGTTAAAGATTATCATAGACATTTAGACCTTTCTACTGCCATTCACACTGTTTCCTACAAGTTAAATGGCTATTTATACACTCGTGAAACTTTTTCAAGCAATGAAGATAATGTTATGATTATACATCTTACAACTACTAAACCCGATGGAATTACATTTACTACACTGTTAAAACGTGGCAAGTTCTACGATAATATAACTTCACTATCTAATGAAAATGGAGTTTATATGTCAGGCAATCTCGGCGCAGATGGTATGGAATTGGGTGCTATGCTTAAAGTTATCACAGACAACAATTCACAAAAAGTTATTGGTGAACAAATCTGGGTTGACAACGCCAAAGAAGTAACCATATATGTAGACGGAACAACTACTTTTCGTGGTGGAAACAATATATTTTCATATATAGAAAATAATATAAATAAAGCAATTAAATACACTTATAACGAATTAAAATCACGCCACATTTCAAATTATCAAGAATTATATAACAGAGTCAAGCTAAGTTTATCTGATAACAAAAATAATAATTTAACAGCTACTATTAATAATAACCTTATATATGAATTATACTTTAACTTTGGCAGATACCTACTTATATCATGTAGCCGACCCGATTGTCTGCCTGCTAATCTTCAAGGACTGTGGAATAAAGACATGGCTCCTGCTTGGGACAGCAAATATACAATTAATATCAACACTGAAATGAATTACTGGCCTGCTGAAATATGTGCGCTTTCAGAATGTCATAAACCACTCTTTGACTTAATAAAAAGAATGGTTGTTAATGGTCGTATAACTGCGCAAAAAATGTATGGCTGTCGTGGCTTTGTTGCACACCATAACACTGATATATGGGCAGATACTGCCGTTCAAGACTGGTGGGTTCCGGGTTCATACTGGGTAATGGGAGCAGCTTGGCTTTGCACTCATATTTATGCACATTATGAATATACAATGGATATAGATTTCTTAGAAGAATTTTACCCTATTATGCGTGAGTCAGCAATATTTTTTGAAGATTTTCTTATTGAGCATGAAGGTTATCTTAAAACTTGCCCTTCTGTTTCCCCTGAAAATAGATTTATTCTCCCTAATGGTGAGATTGCTTCAAATGGAATTGGCTCAACAATGGATAATCAAATATTAACTGACTTATTTTCTCAATGTATTTCAAGTGCAAAAATACTAAAAAAACCACAAAGCGAAATTGCCGAATACGAAACCATTTTAAATAAACTCCAGCCTACACGCATAGGCAAATATGGTCAGATTATGGAATGGGACAAAGATTATGAAGAACAAGATATGGGACATAGACACATTTCACACCTTTATGGATTACACCCATCTAATCAGATATCAATAGATAAAACACCTGAGCTTGCAAAAGCTGCTATCGTGACACTTGAACGCCGACTTTCACATGGCGGTGGCCACACCGGTTGGAGTCGTGCTTGGATAATAAATGACTATGCCAAACTGTGCATGGGCAATGAAGCATTAAACCACTTAAAACTACTTTTAACTAAGTCAACCTTGCCTAATTTATTTGACAATCATCCACCATTTCAGATAGATGGCAACTTCGGTGCAACTACAGCCATTGCACTTATGCTTGTTCAAAGTACAATAGATACGATAACTCTACTGCCTGCTCTACCAGATGAATGGTGTAATGGTCATGTAAATGGTTTAAAACTTCGTGGTGGACTTACTATTGATATAAGCTGGTCAAATAATATGCTTGACTCATTAACATTATATACTACAAAGAGATATCATGGCTCTATGCTATACAATATACCTTGTAATAAAAATGTTAATGCCAACCACAACATTACTGATATAACAACAAAACAAGACTCCAATACACTTAATAACAACATTAACCATACAGACTTAAATACAACAACCAATGACATATTATCTTTATATAATACATATATAGCAAATAGAAGTCTGCACTCAATACAACTAAATCTATCAAGTAATTGTTCATATTCATTTACAATAAATGATTTTAAAAAGCTAACATAAGCTTAATTTTGCTCTTTAAGCTTAATTCTCTGATTTTTGGAATCTTTTTGTAGCAATACTCTCAATGCAGTTTTTTATAAACTATAATAAACTCATATATTGTATTTTTCAAGTTGTCGAAACAGCTACTAAGCTTTCCTGCAATCTAACTCGTTGTTGGCATAAATAATGGGCTGTCACATTAACGTAATTTCATATAAATATAGAATTATTTATTAATTAAATTCTATATTTAATATAAAATTTTCCTGTTGTGACAGCCCATTATCAATATATTCTATTTTTATATAATACTAATTACTTTCATGCTCAACTGTTGTCTCAATTGTTGTAGCCGCATCATTATATAAACCTGATGTAAAATCAATAAGAAACCAATTCAATGCAACAAGAACTAATGCAAGAACAATTATAACAACAAGTGGTACCCACGAGTTTTTCTTTTTAAAGTTCTTATTTTTCTTAAATGTACTGCTATTAACATTATATCCCATATACTAATTTCTCCATTCTTATCTTAAATTGATACTTATTTTATTTACTACAACAAATTATATTCTATAATTAACATCATTTATTATTTTGCCAATTTTTATTTATCTGAAAAATGAAAAACTCCAATTGCTAAACAAACTCCACTCTAACTATAAGAACATAGTCTTAGCAATCTCAGTTCCCGCCTTTGTAACAAATATCTTATTTATTACATTTTCTATAGCTTCCTTTTGCATGTTATCTTCATATATATTAACAATAAAATCGGCCTCAACAAGTATTTGATAATCCATACCTTGTATATTGTCATATGTATGATGATGCCCTATAAGAAACTTAACTCGCTCAACAAATTCTCTATCAAAATCAAATTCTGTTAAAATATCTTGTGCTACTGCCGGTCCTTCTTGTTCTTGATACTTTCCAGCACTTGAATTATACTTTGCCTCTGCATTTTTGATACCAATATCATGTAATACAGCCGTAACCTCAAGTATACTCTGTTCTCTATCACTCAAACCTTCCAGTTCTCCTATTGTCTTTGCAAATGAATAAACCTTCATAAAATGATTAATTCTTTTCGTATCATTTCCAAAATAATCAATAGCCTTTTTTATAATTAATCCTATATTCATTATACACTCCATTTATCACATTCTAATCTTAGCCTTGAAGTCCCCTAGACTGTCTATCCATATCTTCTACCACGATATCATAGATTTCTCCTAATGTAGCACAATACTCAAGAACTTTCCACGGCTCATTTGTATGATAATGAATTTTTATTAACTCATCATCTCCAACCGCCAATAGACAATCGCCCTTAAAATTATTTGTGAAATACTCATTGATTTCATCTTCATCAAGGTCATGTCCTTCTATTAATAATTGTGTATCATACTTATACTCTAACATATTAAACTCCATTCTATATTCTTAATTATAGTGTCTTGTAAACCATAATTACAAATAGCATATAAAGCTTTAAATTCTTTAAATAATTATAGATTGCAATAATTTACCAATATACATAATTTTATAAAAATAACAACTTTGCAAATTTGTTAATTTAACAGCTTCACTGTATTACCAATTGTTTTTATATAAAACTCAATATTTATTTTAAAACATTTTATTTACAATATCAACTATTTTTATATTGTTGATATCAACAACGAATATATACTCTTTCATTCAATCAAATATATGACAATAACATTTACTATATCAAGTATAAATATAATATCTTCCACATTTACTCTGTTACTACACATATGACAGTTATTAAACTTTGTTGCCTTTAGCCAACTTAGCCCTCGTAGCCTAGATAGTAGAAATTATATATTTGAACAGCAATGATATCCATCGTGAGGTAGAATCTGAAAAAAATGTAGTCAAATCGTTTAACGGACAAAAATCACATATAAGACTAGGCGTATTTGAGACTTTTACCAGTTAAAGCACATCCATGCTCGTAAACTAAAAAAAGAGACTTATAAAAGTCTCTTTAAAATCAAAATTATTAGCAGGGGTGGAGAGAATCGAACTCCCACCAAAGGTTTTGGAGACCCCTATCATACCACTAGACCACACCCCTGTAAGAAGGATTATTCCTTCAAAACTGCACATTAAATCTATCTTACATCCTTACCACTTCTGTGATAACTCTCTTTGTTCTATCCTTGCTTTTTTCCAAACCTAACCTTCTCGGTTAAGCCCTCGACCTATTAGTACTAATCAGCTACATGTGTCACCACACTTCCACCTTTAGCCTATCAACCTCGTCGTCTTCAAGGGGTCTTACTGGATTATCTCCATGGGATATCTCATCTTGAGGGGGGCTTCACGCTTAGATGCCTTCAGCGTTTATC
>URYE01000017.1 GCA_900551945.1 uncultured Eubacterium sp.
TTAAGCTTAGACTCATCAATAACATTCTTCTTAGAACCCAACGCATTAATAATAGTATCCGCCTTTATCTCTACAGAAGTATTGTCGCTAGTATTTTGTGCATAAATCACATTATTCTTAATCTCATTAACCTTAGTATTCACATAAGATATAACACCATGCTTCTTAAAATCAGCTTCAATAAGTGGCATAACTGTTGCTGACTCTTGAGCTGCAATTTTATCCATCATTTCTACAATAGTAACCTTATATCCCTTTGAAGCCACATATTCAGCAGTTTCAGTTCCTACTAAACCTCCGCCTAATACTACACAATCGCCGTTTACTTCCTTACCATTTAAAATGTCCCAACTAGAAACTACATTTGAAGCTTCAACCGGCATAGGAAGTTCCATATTGTGAGCCCCTATTGCTAAAATAACTTCATCGTATGTATTTAACTCATCAAAACTAGGTTCATGGTTATATTTAATTTCCACCATACTTGGTAAAATCTTCTCATAGTACTCTACTGCACGCAAAATTTCACTCTTTCTAGGTGGCACACTGGCAATGTTAATTTGACCGCCCATCTTGTCAGTCTTTTCAAATACTGTAACAGTATGACCTCTTTTAGCCGCTACTCTTGCCGCTTCTAAGCCTGCCAAACCAGCTCCCACTACTGCTACATTTTTATTTGTTTCGCAAGGCTTAATAAATATAGTTTCTTCATCTCCATTTTCAGCATTAAGCACACAGCTAATATAACGACGACCTTGAATAGCATCTACACAACCCTTATTACAGTTAAGACATTCTCGAATACACTCACCAGAAGCAACCTTATTGGCAATATCTGGGTCTGTAAGCAAGCTTCTACCATATCCTATAATATCAGCACTACCATCTTGCAAAATCTTTTCTCCTGCTTCAACACTTACAACACGACCTACTGTTGCAACTGGACAGGAAACTACAGCTTTTACTTTCTCTGCCACATCTAAAGTCCAATTATAAGGAACTGCTCCCATCGGTGGAATAGTATCTCCCATATTTCCTGTATGATTTGCCTGAGCTACTTGTATCATATCAATACCAGCTTTATCTAACATCTTGGCAAATTCAATACCTTCATCAGCTTCTAAACCACCTTTGCCACGCAATGTATTATCTGGATTAACTGTAATAATTGGCAACTTATATTCTATCATTAAACTTGGTGCAGCTTCTTTAATAGCTTTAAGCACTTCTAACGCATAACGTGTACGATTTTCTAAGCTGCCACCATAACAATCTGTCCTGTGATTTAAAGTCTTTGAACACAAAGAGCCTAACAATCTGTCACCATGAATTTCAATAGCGTCAATTCCTGCTTCGGCTGTCTTTTTAGCACACTCTGCAATACTATTTTTTATAGCTGTCAACTGTTCAATTGTCGCTTCTGTTACAAAATGCTGCATATCATGGTGTAACTTAGCATAAGCACCTTTTGTCTTTTCATCGCAAATTTCCATCTGTTTCTTTGCTTCTTCTTCATTTCCTGCTTCTTTAGCCTTTGCTGCCATCTGTCTAGCCATGCCAGCTTCCATAATCATTTTTCCAACACCGGGAACATCATATTCTGGGTGGAACAACTGTAATGCAACTTTGCAATCATATTTGTGTAAAGTATCAGCAAGAGACTTAAACATTGGTATCTGAGCATCATCATATAACTTTGGTGTAGGTGAAGCTGTTCTTACCGGTGCAACGTCACCTATAACGATATATGACACACCTCCCTTTGCTAAACGTTCGTAAAATGATAACGACCTTTTTCCAATCGAGCCATCTCTTTCTTCATAGCCTGTTGTCAATGGTGGAAACATAATTCTATTTTTAAATGTTAAATTTCCTACTTTAATTGGTTCTAATAATTTTTTACTCATAAGTAAATCCCTTTCTATATTTATATATTTTTTGCCAACTCATGCGCACAAGTTATAGCATCTTTTAATGTTCCTACTTTGTCACAATCTCCAATATAGTGAATATTTTCACTTTCAATTTCTACTTTCTTTGGCTCATATCCAACTGCAAAGATTAACGTATCTGCGTCTTTTATAATATGTTCTTGTTCGTCTTTTATATATGTAATAGTATTTTCATCAACCTTTGTAACCTGTGCATTTAATTCAATCTTTACACCTTTTTGCATTAAACGTTGTGTAAGTCTTGACTTAGCAGCTCCGCCCTCCCCCGGCATTAGACTACCTGTCATTTCAAGCAATGTAATATTACGGTTCATTGGGAACATATCATTTATCAATGGTGCAAGATAATCAGCAGTTTCACAACCTACACTTCCACCACCTAATACGACAATCTTTCTTCCAGGATATGCCTTACCTGATAATACGTCATCAGCAGTCATAGTCTGCTTAAATACTTTAAATGGAGTGATTTCCTTAGGCACAGCTCCACTTGAACAGACTATCTCATAATCTTTAAATTCAGAATTCAACATATCTTTTGTTACTTCTGTATTAAGTCTTACTTCAATTCCTTCATTTGCTAATCTTCTTGACATATATTTAACAACTTTACAAAGTTCTTGCTTTGCAATAGGAACTGCCGCAATGCGAAGCAAACCGCCTAATTCACTTGATTTTTCACACAGTATAACATCATGTCCACGTTTCTTTGCTACATAAGCCGCTTCCATACCGGCTGGACCACCACCAATTACTAATACCTTTTTCTTTTCATCAGCCAACTTAATTGTATCATCTTCCACACTAGGATTAACTGTACAGCTTATGCGCTTGCCAAACATAATACCTGTCAAACACCTTCCACAGCCAATACATGGTCTAATATCGTCTGTTTTACCCTCAAGTGCTTTATTAGCAAATTCACTGTCACAGATATTTGCTCTACCTATCATACACATATCACATTTTCCATTGGCAATTAATTCTTCTGCTATCCACGGCTCATTAATACGAGCTACTGTTGCTACTGGAATATTAATATATTTTTTAATTTCTTCACTTGAATGAGCATGAGGTGCTGGACTTGTTCCCGGTGCTGGCATACTTGAACCACGTTTTATTGTATTTCCACCCGAAACATGAATAAAGTCAACTCCCATCTTTTCTAATTGCTTACAAAAATATATCTGGTCATTAAGTGTTAGACCACCTTCGCTATATTCATCGCCTGAAATACGAACATCAATAATAAAATCTTCTCCACAATATTTACGCACAGACTGTATAACTTCTAAACAAAGACGCATACGCCCGTTAATATCTCCACCGTATTCATCCGTTCTTTTATTATATAACGGTGTCAAAAATCCACCTAATAGACCATGTGCATGAGCGCATTGAATTTCGACACCATCTCCACCTGCCAACTGCACACGATGGGCAGCTTGACCAAATTGCTCTACAATTGTATGTAATTCTTCTATTGTAGCAGGTCTTGGCGCACTCTTTGCATAGTATGGACCTACATTACTTGGTGCAATAAGCTGTGGTGTCCCCGGCACTGGAAATGCCATAAACGCAGGGTGGAACAACTGCGCTAAAATCTTTGTACCATACTTATGCACACCTTCCACCAACTTCTTCCAACCCGGAATAAAGCTATCATCATAAATAGACATATCTCCCGGCAAATAAACATAAGTCGGCTCTACTGTTACAACTTCTGTCACAATCAAACCAACACCACCCTTAGCCCTTGCTGAATAGTGTGCTACTAAATCATCAGTTACATATCCCTTATCTGCCATATTAGTTGAAATTGGTGGCATAAAAATACGATTTTTTATCGTAGTCTTTCCTATTTGAATAGGCTCAAATAGATGTGGAAACTTATTCATACTTCCATTCCTCCTTATGTAATATTGTCATTTTATTCACAATTTCAATAATAAAATTAAATATATTATGCCACAATATTGCACTAATTGCAATACAATTTTTTGTTAAATTTTTATATTTTATATAACTATGAAAGACACACTCTGCAAATTTCTTTTAGTTTAGCGACAGTGGTCAAAGTCTTGTACAAGCACAAATTTTGACTCATTATTCACCTAAATAAAAAGTTATGTAAGTTATCAATAATATACAAATAATAAATCTAATAATCACCCAAATTTGATAATTAACTATCCCCTACTACTACAATTATCATAATCAGCTTTCACTTCTACAAATACGCCATATTTTTACTCCAAAAATCACCATATAGTATACAACATTCCGTAAGATAGCAGTATTATATAAACTAAATGCACCATTAAAAAGAACAATTGCCTATATTTGTATAACAGTAGCGAACACTTTTGTTCGATAATGGCATATAAATATAGACAATTGTTCTTTTTCTGGTGTGTGTGTTTATATAATACTGCTATCCTCATCACAACCTATAATATTCTAATTGCATAAAAAAGCCCCACAAATATAAATTCATGGAGCTTTTTTCTTACATATACATATTATAATTACTTATTATCAATAAACAACTCTTTAAAGTATGGAAGTGACTCTATCCAGTCACAAAATATATGCCACTCTGCTAACTTATGATTTCTTCTTGAATAATACATTCCAACAAGATTTTCATAATTAAATGTACAAGTTCTCATTTGATTATAGCTTTCTGGAAGCAACTGTATCATACTATACCATACATTCTTATCCTTTGTTTCAAGAAATTCATTTCTTAAAGTTTCAAGGAAATCTATATTCTTTTGCATCATTTCCTTAGTAGCCTCTGTCATGTGGTCAGTGCTAAAATCTTCCATTTCAAACTTCTTGCTGTGAATTTTGTGCATTGTACTTGTAGAATTAGCTACTGTTCCTACTTTATATGTATCGTATTCCTTCCACCAATACAACGGCGCTGTTATATCAACTGTAACAAATATCTGTCTTACAAACTTTCTATGGTCACTACCTGCCTTACAAAGCCTTTTAGCAAGGTCAAGGTCATTAGGTCCAAACTCAAACTTCCCATCTACCACCTTACTGTCAAGTCTTGCCCAACTGTTAAGAGGATTTCTTGCTCCACGAATGGCATTTTCCATATTCATAACGTCATATCTTTCAAGTTTAATCATTTATCTTTTTAGCTAAATAGCATATCCTTTCCTAAATTTTTATCTATAAATATACCTACTATTATTAAATATCATATAACAACATACAAAATAAATAATAAAATTGTTTATTAATAAATATTATACAATAAGCATAATATTTTAATAAATTCAAATAAAATTTATTTATATACACTTTAATAATTCACACCAAATAAATATATTTGTTATTTTTATACTAATCCTCCTTTGGCAAACTCTGCATATATTGGTGCATTGACTCTGCAACCACCTTACTATGTGCAACAGCTTCAACTACTGTTCTTGCTCCATTTACAACGTCACCTGATGCAAATATTCCTGGGCGTGATGTGTGTCCTGTGTCATCAGCATCAAGAAGACCTCTCTTATTTGCATTAAGCCCCTTTGTTGTATTAACAAGATTAGACTGTGGGCCTTGACTTATTGAAATAATAGCACTATCTGACTTGTACAACTTCTCAGTTCCTTCAACATCTGTAAAAGTTCCATCTTCATTTTCAATTACATCAATAAATATTACACCCTCGTCTACTATTTCTACAGGGCGCTTGTTATATTCAAAATTAACACCTTCAAGCTGTGCATACTCAAATTCATACTTACTTGCAGCAACTTCCTTTGTAATAGAAAAACAAGTAAGGTCTGTTACACCTTTTCTTAAAGCGGTTCTTGCAACGTCCATAGCTGCATTACCAGCACCAATTACAATTACAGAGCTTCCAAGACGATAACTATCTGGATTATTAAGGTAATTAATACCAAAATGAACATTGCCTAAAGTTTCTCCCTTAATATGAAGTGCATTAGGTCGCCATACTCCTGTACCTACGAAAATTGCCTTATAACCATCTCTAAACAAATCTTCAATTGTGATTGCCCCACCAATCATAGTATTAGGTCTTACCTTAATTCCCTTAAGTTCAAGGTGACGATATTCAATATCATCCAATACACTCTTAGGCAAACGAAATTCTGGAATACCATAACGAAGTACCCCACCAATCTTGTCCTTGCCTTCAAATATAGTAACTTGATAACCATATCTTGCAAGTATTATCGCAATAGTAATTCCTGCTGGGCCTGAGCCAATAATTGCAACTCGCATACCATTTGACTTAGCTGGTCCATTAGTCATCTTAGAAGCATAAGTTGTAGAAATATAATGCTCAATTGTTGAAAAATGAACTGGTGACCCCTTTATTCCTTGAATACAATGCCCCTCACATTGCTTTTCATGATTACATACAAGACTACACACTGTAGTAAGCGGATTATTCTCAAAGAGCATTCTTCCCGCCTCATCAAGTTTATTTTCTCTTAGAAGCTGTATTGCTAAAGGAATGTTAGTGTGAATTGGACACCCCTCCTGACATTTTGGTTTTTTACATAAATAACAGCGATTTGCTTCATCCATTACATGTAATGCCATTTTTAAATACCTCCTTAACTGCATAAATATTTTTGCTAACTTCATTCTATCACGCAAACGAAGAAAAAAGAAGTATTTTATTAGTTAATAAATGGTTAATTAAATAACAAGTCCTACCGATAAACATTCTAAGACAATTTATTTTATAAGATTATAGTACTATTAATATGTGGTGAATTGTTTACTTAAAGTAAGGTGATTATTATGGCAATGGATAATGTAAGAAGTATATCAACTGGAACAACAAGTTCTATTAATCCCATAGCAAATAATGTATCAAAAAGTGGCTCAAGTGGTGACTCATTAAGCAAATTCAAGCAATCCTTTGAAGAAAACTCTGACAAAAAGAATAAAAAAGATACAACTAACTCAGTACAAAATATGCCAACCGCATATAGAAGAATTAAAAAACGTGCTGTTTCTAAAGACGACATTATAAATCAGCTAAAGTACCAGCAAAACCTTATTAAAAATAAAATACCATCTGAACAAGATAATACAGCTAGCCATTCAAATGATAATAATTCTCAATATAAAGCACATAACTTATCTGCCAAAGAAAAACAACAACGCAATATGGCAGCAAAGTTCTATTCAGATATTGCTGAAGAAATGCGATATCTATAAAAAATTACAGACTTGTTTAATACTAATAAACTTAAACTCTATATTAATCAAGTAAATATTAGCAATCTATTTCTTGACTTACTCTTAATACTATTTATTAACTGTTATATATATACAAAGAAACCTGATGCTCACACACCAGGTTTATAATATGGTATTTTACCCTACTCTTGACAACGAGCTTACAACCAAAGGGCTGTCGCATTAACGAAAATTTATACAAGATATAGATATTTACTAATTAAATATCTATACTTTGTATAAAACCTTCTTAGTGCGACAGCCCCTTATTTAATTTGTTAAATAAATAACAAGCTATATTTTTAATAAACTATCAAAAACATGCTTTACAAATTTTTTATAGTTTATTCACAGTTACCAAATTCCTGTGCAAGCACAACCTTAGGCTTACTTTTCGTATAAAGAAAATTTAAAAAATTATACTGGATATGACTTGCTATCCTTATCAGCAGCAGTTGGGTCAACCTTTGTCTGCTGTGCTTCTCTATACTTAAAGAAGTCTGTAGCAACCTGTGGGAATAAAGCATATGACAATATATCTTCGTCTTGTTGCTTATATTCTTGAACAACAGGGTCTTTCTTAAACTTATCAAGCTGTGGCTCGATTAAGTCAGCAGGTCTACAAGTAATGGGTTCTTTATCACCAATAGCCTTCTTCTGAACTTCTTTATTAAATGGCTTAATTGTCTGACCAAATTCACCATCAAGAACCTTCTTAGATTCTTTTGTAATCATCTTATATCTTTCACCCTGTAATACGTTAAGTACAGCCTGTGTACCAACAATCTGAGATGAAGGTGTAACAAGTGGTGGTTCACCATAGTCCTTACGAACTCTTGGAATTTCTTCAAGAACTGCTCTGTACTTATCTTCTGCACCTGCATCTTTAAGCTGTGATACAAGGTTAGAAAGCATACCACCAGGAACTTGATAAAGTAAAGTCTTAATATTAACGCCAAGCACCTTAGTATTCATAAGTCCACTCTTTAATGCTTCTTCACGCATTGGCTGGAAGTAATCAGCGATTTCAGCTAAGAGGTTCTGGTCAAGACCTGTATCATAAGGTGTTCCCTTAAATGTTTCAACCATAACTTCAGTTGCTGGCTGGCTTGTACCCATTGAGAATGGTGACATAGCTGTATCAATAATATCAGCGCCAGCTTCAACAGCCTTAAGATATGTCATTGAAGCAACACCTGATGTATAATGTGTGTGTAACTGAATTGGAAGTGAAGAACCTTCTTTAAGAGCCTGTACAAGTTCTGTAGCCTTATATGGAAGTAAAAGTCCTGCCATATCCTTAATACAGATAGAGTCTGCACCCATGTCTTCAATTCTCTTTGCTGTTTCTTTCCAGTAGTCAAGAGTATATGCGTCACCTAATGTATAACAAAGAGCAATCTGTGCATGAGCTTTTGGATTTTCTTTCTTAACAATCTTAACTGCTTCTACTGATGACTGAAGATTTCTTAAATCATTAAAGCAGTCAAATATACGAATGATATCAATACCATTTGCAATAGACTTCTGAACAAAATATTCAACAACATCATCTGAATAATGATTATAACCTAAAATATTCTGTCCTCTGAATAACATCTGTAACTTTGTATTCTTAAACCCATCTCTTAACTTTCTAAGTCTTTCCCATGGGTCTTCTTTTAAAAATCTAAGAGAAGCATCAAATGTAGCACCACCCCAACACTCTACTGAATGATAACCAACTTTATCCATTTTATCAATGATTGGAAGCATTTGTTCTGTTGTCATTCTTGTAGCTATAAGGGACTGATGAGCATCTCTTAATACTGTTTCAGTAATTTTTAAAGGTTTTTTTACCTGGTCTGCCATCTTTTTATCCTCCATTAAATATAACTGGCACTCCAAATATATTGGTATTATACAAGCTTTAACAACTGTATAAGGCTTGTGCCAAAGCCCTTTATAATTTGACTAACAATACAAGCAAGCTCCACCCCTGTTATTGCTTCTCACAATAAAGTTGTGGTCTTACTTGATAATTTTAAATAATTCAATAATTACATAACACCAAACATAGCCATAAATGTACCTGCTGCTACTGCTGTACCGATAACACCGGCAACATTAGGTCCCATAGCGTGCATAAGAAGGAAGTTAGAAGGGTCTGCTTCTGCTCCGACCTTTTGTGAAACTCTAGCTGCCATAGGAACTGCTGATACACCAGCTGAACCGATAAGTGGATTAACCTTGCCATGTGTAGCCTTGCACATAATCTTACCAAAGAGTACACCTGCTGCTGTACCAAATGCAAACGCAATAAGACCAAGAGCAACAATCTTTAATGTATCAAAGTTAAGGAATGCTGCTGCACTTGTTGTAGCACCTACTGATGTACCAAGTATAATAACTACTATGTACATTAATGCGTTAGAAGCTGTTTCAGATAACTGCTTAACAACGCCTGATTCTTTAAATAAGTTACCTAACATAAGCATACCAACAAGTGGTGCTGTTGTAGGAAGTATCATTACTACTACGATAGTAACTACTACTGGGAATAAAATCTTTTCAAGCTTTGAAACAGGTCTTAACTGTTCCATCTTAATCTTTCTTTCTTCCTCAGTTGTTAATAACTTCATAATTGGTGGCTGAATAATTGGTACAAGTGACATATATGAATATGCCGCAACCGCAATTGGTCCCATATAAGCTGTCTGTCCAAGCTTACCAGCAAGGAAGATTGATGTAGGACCGTCAGCACCACCGATAATTGATATAGCTGCTGCTGCTTTATCTGGGAAGCCCATGAAAATAGCCATAATATATGCGGCAAAAATACCGAACTGTGCAGCCGCACCAAGTAAAAAGCTCTTAGGGTTAGCAATAAGTGGACCGAAATCAGTCATTGCACCTACACCTAAGAAGATAAGTGATGGCAATATACTCCACTCATCTAATAAATAAAAATAATGTAATAATCCACCTACTCCATTGTTTGAATCTTCAATAGAAAGCATTATATCTGGATAAAGATTAACTAAAAGCATACCAAATGAAATTGGTACAAGAAGTAGAGGTTCATATCCTTTTTTGATTGCCAAATACAAGAAAACCAACGCAACAACAACCATTAAATAATTGCCCCATGAAAGGCCAAAAAAGGCTGTCTGCTGTATGAGGTTTCCCAATGTTGTTACAATATAACTCATCTCTTAACCTCCAGTTTACATTGATAAAAATTAGTTTCTTTGTAATTAGTTCATAGAAACTAATACTTTACCTGTTTCCACTGAATCACCAACTGCACATTCAACAGTTGCAACTGTTCCGTCCTGTGGTGCACAGATTTCATTTTCCATCTTCATAGCTTCAAGAATAGCTAATACATCGCCCTTCTTAACTGCTGCACCTGCTGCAACATTAACCTTTAAAATCTTACCCTGCATTGGTGCATTAACCTTAACAGCACCCTGTGCTCCTGCTGGAGCTGCTGCCTTAGGTGCAGCCTTTGGCGCTGTCTTCTTAACTGGTGCTGCTGCCTGTGTTGCTGCGCCTGTTCCTGTTCCTTCTTCTACTGTAACATCATATACATTACCATTAACAGTTATTGTATAATTCTTCATAATATTATATTCCTGCTACTACATATACAAATGTATACGTTAGATGAAATATTATTTCATCTAAATAGCTTTTCCTTTCATATATTTTATAATTTGCCACTTAAAATTAATGACTTTTATAAGCTAAATACTATCTTTTCCAGTTATTTGTCTTATTAACCTTTCTGATTGAACGAACAACAAGTCCATCTGCTGGAGTATTTTCAGAAGCTGCAATAGCTGCTGTAATAACTGCAACAAGTTCTAAATCATCAACTTCTTCTTCGTCTTCTTCTTCAACTACTACAGGAACTGGAGCTGGTTGTGGCTGTGCAGTTGGTTCTTCTTTCTTAGCACCAATCTTATTAACGTGCTTAAGAAGTGAAATGATAAATGAAATAAAAATTAAAACAACAAATACTGTACCCATACCGATTAATGTATTAAGTAAAGCTTTTTCAACCTTTTCACCTGTTGTATATACAGGGTTGATTGCACCACTTGTAAGATTAACATCATCGTCCATTACAAATTCAAAAGAACATTCTCTATTCTTAAATGTTGCTTTTACAGTAATTGTACATAATTCTCCTGTACTATCGCTAATATTAATGCTTACATCATCAATAGATAAGAGTGAACCTAAATCTTCTCTTGATTTAGTCCAGCTATTATAAAACTCTACAGTCTTATTACTCATTCCATTTTCGTTTACTTTGTAATTTTCACCAGTAACATTATCTAATGTAACTGCATTCTCAGCATCAGCTTTAATCTGGTCATCTGGTGTAGCATCAAGATACATAATCATATCCGTTGCCCAGATTGCAAGATTTCTCTGATTATCAACTACTTCTTGCTTTTTCATGCTTTCTTTTGCATTACTGCTTGAAATAGTATCAGTACATGCTGTCATACAAAATACACTGGCTACAATACAGAACAATAATAAGAACTTCTTAAAATTAGTTTTCTTCATATTGCCTCACCTCATATTAGACCGTTCCATTTTTCTTAATAGGACGTTCCTCTCTCTTTGTATACAGCATTTCAAATGCAGCTGCCACATATCTTCTTGTATCTTCTGGATTGATTACTGTATCAACATATCCTCTAGCTGCAGCAGACTCTACACTTGACTGTAAATTAGCATATTCTGCCGCTTTTGCTGAAACAGTTGCAGCGGCATCTTCTGATGCACTTATTTCATCTGCATACATTATCTTAGCAGCAAGTGAAGCATCCATCATACCAATTGAAGCTGTTGGCCATGCGTATGTCATATCAGCACCAATTGACTTAGAATTCATTGTTACATAAGCACTACCATAAGCTTCTCCAACAATTACATTAACCTTAGGTACTGTAGCATTAGCAAATGCGTATGTAAGTTTTGCAACTGCCTTTGCAATATGCTTTTCAGCTTCAACTGTAGCTTCAAATCCCTTTACATTAGTTAATGTAAGCACTGGAATTTCAAATGCGTTACAGAAGTTGACAAATTCTTCTGCTTTATTAGCACCATCAACTGTAAGTACTGCTTCAAATTCTTCTGCCTTTTCTCCATTGTCATCAAATACAACTGTTCTGTTAGCAACAGCACCAATTGTTGTACCGTTGATTTTTAAGAAACCTGTAACCATATTCTTTGCATATTCAGACTTTACTTCCATAAATAAGCCATCATCAGCTATATCTGAAAGTGCAAGAGCAGAGTCTGTTATCTCAGCTTCTAAATCATTACATAATCTGTTAAGGTCGTCTTGACAATCTGTTACTGCTTCATCTTCGTTGTTAGCTGGAAGAAATGAAACTAATTGTCTTATTCCATTTGATATTGTTTCTTCATCGCCTACAAAATCAGCTACACCAGCTTCTGCCTGGAATTTAGCACTTGATGTATCTGGCTTAGAAGCATAAGTTCCATCTAATGCATTTGTTGTATTAACAAATAACTTTCCCTTTTCTTCTACAAATGTAAAATCAGAAAGTTGTGTAAGCACAGCAAGTCCACCACCACAGTTACCATATACTGCTGTTATCTGTGGAATAACACCTGAGGCAAGAGTCATCTTGTTGTAGATTTCTCCAAAACCATTAAGTGCATCTGTAGCTTCTTGAAGTCTTAAACCTGCACAATCAATAAGACCGATAACAGGCGCTCCCATCTTCATTGCCAAGTTATAAAGACTTGTAATCTTCTTTGCATGCATCTCGCCAATAGAACCATTCATTACAGTTACATCTTGACTATATACATACACAAGATTTCCATTAATTACTCCGTAACCAGTTACTACTCCGTCAGCGAGGGTATCTTTCTCTTGAATGTTAAAATTAGTAGCTCTAGCTCTTACACCAGCGCCGATTTCAACAAAACTGTTGTCATCAAGAATAGACTCTAATCTATTTCTAGCTGACACCTGTGTTGCTTCACTCATTCTCGTGACCTCCTATTGATTTTTTGTTTTTTATTATATAAAACAGCTATTGTTTATTTTATAACAATTTATTACAAAATTCAAGCTTATACCAGGAACTTTTCCAATAAATAACAATTAATTTTTTAATGTATTTTATTGTTTTTTCATATTTTTCTTAAGCAAATAATATAGTCCTTACATTTCTACCTAGCTATATTTCACTTTTATAAATATTTCACACATAATTTCTATAATGTTAAAATGATATTTTCACTTTATTAATCCCTTGCTTCAAACACTATTAATATACCATCTTTTATTATTATTGAAGCCTTTTCATCAACTATCTCATTACTTTGACATATACTTAAGCCTTGCTTTAATTCATACTCATTAAGCGGATATTTCATACCTTTGAGAGTTATAGTAACATTTTCTGTCAAAGGCACGAAAGATATAAATTTTCCATACTGTTTATCTTTGTCAATAGAAAATGTTTTATTAGCAAGATATATTTTATTACACTTATCATAAATAAAACACTTTACGCCCTTATCAAGCGCAAGCTTCATAATACCAATATTAGTAAGTACATGGTCAAATCTAGTTCCTGTTGCACCTATAATATAAATACTATCAGGACATTTTTGCACCGCTTTTAAAAGTGCAAGATGTGTATCTGTATAATCTTTTTCTGGCGGATATGTTTTTGTTTCTGTTGATTTATTATATTTTTCAAATACATTTTTATCAACAGAGTCGTAATCACCTAATAAGTAATCTACTTTTATTTTAAGTCTATCACAATGAACAAGCCCGCTATCTGCTGCTATTACATAGTCAAATGATATTTCCTTTATCCATTTCTTTGCCCACTCATAATCTACATTACCACCAGTTACAATAAGTATATTTTTCATAATCTCTTTCCTTTCAATATACACAATTATAGGTCTATCACCTTAACTAAAATTTACACATGATATAGAATTATTTACTAATTAAATATTCACATTTATATAAATTTTTTATTGTGACAACTCCAAGTTTTCTTTACATTCATCAATTTTTATGCAGTTACAAACTTTGGCTCATTGTTTGTACAAATAAAATTACTATAGAACTTTATTTTTTCACATTTATACTTTATAATAATACAAAAATTTTAAAAATGCTATTTTTGATTTCATAACAAAATATATTATTAAAATAAACCGGCATATTAGATAATCCATTTATTTTAAAATTAAAAGGGATTATTAATATTTGCTTAATTAAAATGTTACCAATCAAATTTTAGCGGAATTGGAGAAAAAATGTCTGATAACAATGAACAAATCAATCAAACAAAAGAAAAACTTCATCAATCCACCCCAGATAAAGAAATTCACGCAGATGCTAACTACGAATTTCTTGCTTATCTTTCAAAAGATAAGTCTGACAGATTACTTGAATTTTTAAAATACTCAGGAATTGATAAGGTAAAAGCTGAATACGATGAGCTTAATGGTTCATATAATGTAGAAGTATTATCTAAAGATTTTGAAAAGGCTTCTAATTTATTTCACATTTTCTCAGAAAATGAACTTGATGATAGCGAAGATGACAATATCATTAACACAAATGGAAATTTATACGATACTACAACAGAAAAATACAAAGACAACTTATCGTCTGCTATTACATTTTTTGTATGTGGTTTTGCTGGTATAGTAATTTTAATTCTTAATAACATTGGCGTATTTAGTTTCATTAATACAAAAGGCTCATCTGGAATACTTATGAATGTAGTATTAGGCGCACTTTTTGTTGGCTTTATTGTAATAGGCTACTTTTCTTTAAAATATTCAAAGAAAATCAAGAGCGAAGCTAAAAAAGAAAATGATATCAATACACAAGTAACCTCTTGGCTTAATGAAAATGTTTTAAAAGACGATATAGAAAGTTCTTATGACACAGATATTCCAGAAGAAATGAAATATTTCAGTAGAAGTGAATATATACATAAAAAAATCAAAGCTAACTTTCCTAACATAAATGATAATGTAATAGATACAATAACAGATAACTATATTGAACAGCTTTTCTAACTTTAAAAAATGTGAGAAAACCCACTATCATAAAAACACCTATACAAACTTTGGAATTAGATTTCCAATTTGTATAGGTGTTTTTGTATATATTATGATAAAAACTATGAAAAACATATTTCTTGAATTGTTTATAATTTACACAACATTCACCAAGTTCTCATACCTACAACCATGGTCTTTGTCTCGTTATTTGTGCAAATAACAATTACTTGTTAGAAAGATATTCGTCAATACCTCTTGCACCAGCTTTACCTGCTCCCATAGCAAGAATAACTGTTGCTGCACCAGTAACTGCATCACCACCGGCATAGACACCTTCTTTTGTTGTCTTACCTGTTTCTTCTTCTGCGATGATACACTGTCTTTTATTAACGTCAAGCCCCTTAGTTGTTGAATGAATTAATGGGTTTGGCGATGTACCAAGTGACATAATAACTGCGTCAAGGTCCATAACAAATTCTGAACCTTCGATTTCAACAGGTCTTCTTCTTCCTGAAGCATCTGGTTCACCAAGTTCCATCTTAACACACTTAATGCCACTAACCCAACCATTTTCATCAACCATAATTTCTGTTGGATTAGTAAGAAGGTCAAATATAATACCTTCTTCTTTAGCATGATGTACTTCTTCTGCTCTTGCTGGAAGTTCTGCTTCACTTCTTCTATATACAACGTGAACTTCTGCACCAAGTCTTAAAGCTGTTCTTGCTGCGTCCATTGCAACATTACCACCACCAACAACAGCAACTTTCTTAAATCTTGCAATTGGAGTATCATAGTCATCTCTGAAAGCTTTCATAAGATTACTTCTTGTAAGGTATTCATTTGCTGAGAATACGCCGTTAGCATTTTCACCAGGGATACCCATAAATCTAGGAAGACCAGCACCAGAACCAATAAATACAGCGTCAAAACCTTCTTCTTCAATAAGTTGGTCAATTGTCATAGACTTACCAATAACAACATTAGTTTCAATCTTAACACCAAGACTCTTAACATTTTCTATTTCACTTGCAACAACTGTTGACTTTGGAAGACGGAATTCAGGAATACCATAAACAAGTACACCACCTGCTTCATGTAATGCTTCAAATATTGTTACATCATATCCCATCTTTGCAAGGTCACCAGCACAAGTAAGTCCTGAAGGACCTGAACCTATAACTGCAACCTTCTTACCATTAGGCTTAGCAGACTTTTCAGGCTTAATATTATTTTCTCTTGCCCAATCTGCAACAAATCTTTCAAGCTTACCGATTGATACAGCTTCTCCCTTGATACCTCTGATACATTTTCCTTCACACTGGCTTTCCTGTGGACATACACGACCACAAACTGCTGGAAGTGCTGAAGACTGACCAATTGTCTTATATGCTTCTTCAAACTTTCCTTCTTTAACATTATGTATAAATTCAGGAATATTTATTGACACTGGACATCCCTTTACACATTGTGCATTTTTACAGTTAAGACATCTTTTAGCTTCCTCAACTGCTTCTTCTTCATTATATCCAAGACAAACTTCGTCAAAGTTCTTATTTCTGACATCTGGAGCCTGTTCTCTGACTGGCACTTTTTTCATTACGTCCATTTCATTAACCTACTACTAAAACATATACTAAAATGTATATTTATATAGCTTTTCCTTTCATATAGTTTTATAAACCACCAATTGCCTAAAAGCAAATGTGTCTTTATTAATTGCAGTTTCCACAACCGCCATGATGTGTGTCACCCTCTTGAAGTCTAAGCATAGCTCGACCTTCTTCTGTTTTGTACATTTGCTGACGTTTCATAGCCTGGTCAAAGTCAACTTTGTGACCATCAAATTCTGGACCATCAACACAAGCGAATTTAATCTCATCACCAACTTGTAAACGACATGCGCCACACATACCAGTTCCATCTACCATAATTGGGTTCATACTTACAACTGTAGGAATACCTAATTCTTTTGTAAGAAGACAGACAAACTTCATCATAATTAATGGTCCAATTGCTATACATAAATCGTACTTTTTACCTTCATTATTAACAAGGTCTTTTAATACATCTGTACCCATACCCTTACGAACATAGCTACCATCATCTGTTGTTATATATAAATTACCAGCTACGGCTCTCATTTCATCTTCAAGCATAATAAGTTCTTTGTTCTTTGCACCAACGATTACATCTGCTGCAACGCCATGCTCATGAAGCCACTTAACCTGTGGATAAACAGGTGCTGTACCAACACCACCAGCAATAAATACGATATTTTTCTTCTTTAATTCTTCAATATCTTCACTTATTAATTCTGAAGCACAACCTAATGGACCTACAAAATCAGCAAAAGCATCTCCTGCTTTAAGGTGTGACATCTTTTCTGTTGACGCACCTATAACCTGAAAAACAATAGTTACTGTTCCCTTTTCTCTGTTATAATCACAGATTGTAAGTGGAATTCTCTCACCTTTCTCGTCCATCTTAACAATAATGAACTGTCCTGGCTGACAATGCTTAGCTACTCTTGGAGCTTCTACATCCATTAGAAAAATCTTTTCTGATAATTTTTCAGCTTTTTGAATTTTATACATTTCTGTACCCCTTTCAATATCTTTTTTCGTGTGTATTTTTTATTGTCACACGTAACAAATCTAATTTATACAAAAATATGCGTAATGCACATTTGCATACAATAATAATTAATACTCTTGAATGATATACCCTTCATCACTATTATCAACAGTATAACAGATACCATTTTTTATACCAACTCCATAATACCCTCGTGTAGTTGTATGATTATCTTTCTTTACATCCATTCTTATATAATATAAATCAATTCCATCAATATTAATCTTAGATTGGTATACAAATGTAAATAAAGAACCATCATTTGTTATATCTAAGTTTTGCTTTATAAGCCCTGTTTGCTCCATTCTCGCTCTAAGTATCTCTTTAGCTTCTTCAAATGAATACTTTTTCTCTGGCTGTATTATATAGTTCCTTTTAATAACTGAACTTACTAAATCATGTGAATCAACAGCTATTGCAGATAAAATAATATTACCCTCTGGTAACTCTATTGGCTCTGAATACACTTGCGAGGTAGTACTTGGATATGTTCCATCTAATGTATAATAAACTGTACAATCTTCTGGAATATCTTCGATTTCAACAGTCTGTCCCATCGCATAAGTTCCAGAAGCTAATGCAATCTGCGGCACATCGGGCTGTTTAAATTCAACCTCATAGTTATACTCCGCAATATCACTATACACCCCTATATCATTTACAGCAATACACTTTATTGTAGTAACTCCTTTTTCAAGAATAATAGTATCATTATATCTAATACTGTCTACTGATGGAGTACTTCCATCTATTGTATAATATATATCTGAATCTTCCGTTAAAAGTTCTAATTCAAGTGACTCATAATACTTACCAGAAGCTATTGAAGCTTCTGGCACACTGGGTTGATACTCATTAAATATATCACTTGTATCATAATTTTTAAAGTTCTCAATAAGATTATTTATCTGCTCTCCATCTTCATTTTCATTGTAATAAGCAAGTAAAGCACTTAAAGCCTTTTCATTACTACTATCTATTTCTAATATCTTATTAAGTGTTGAAATAGCATCATTCTTAGCTCCATATTCATTATAACATTCATATATAGCCATCATAAGTTCTATATTATTATTTCCTTCAACTGTATTATATGCTTTATTAAAATATTCTAACGCTTCTTGATATTTACCTTGTTGTTTTAACTGCTTGGCTTTGTCATAATTATAGGAATACGATTTGCCATTGTTATTGACTGCTATTGCTATGTAAATAGCTATTATAAGCAATCCTATAAACGTACATAACAATATTATATTTTTCTTACTTGTATTATTCTTTTTATTAGTATTTGAAACTAAATTATTATTTTTCTGCTCACTTCGGCTTGTATCTGAAGCTGTTGCCGTTTTTTGTGTTTTAGTCTTACTAGCTTCTCTAGTTTTCCTATGAATATCAGATACATCTGTACTATCAGTACTGCCATGCACTTCTATTTCTTTAGGTTTTTCTTGTTTGATATTATTAATATATTCTTTCTCTCTTTTAGATAATTCATTATTAGTTGTTTTAAGAGAATTGTCATTTATATCATTTTCATAATATTCAGCCCTAGCGACATTAGTTTGCTCTTTAACTAACTTCTTAATTGACTCTTGTAATTGTTCATCTATATTATCATCTGTATTATTAATTATATTATCATTCGAATTAAGGTTATTGTTAATAATATTTTCCGAAGAATTATTATAATTTATCTTATTTCTAATACTTTTATAATCCAGTTCCTTTGTACTGCCATCATTCATAAAATTCCCCATTCTGTAATATAGCTTTAATACTCATATTTCATTAGCAAAATGGATACTCACAATCTACTTTGCTACATGCTATATTATCAAATTTTTAACAAAAATATAATAACACACTCTTTAACAATAATCAACAATCTTGTTATTTAGTGTACTCTCTGCATAATTTTGCAATTATATACTTTGTAAAATGATATGATAATATTAAAACTTTCATTGGCTTATTATTTAATACATCTTTAATTCTTTAATTAATATTAATTTACACCTTTTAACTATTCTTTCATAAATTATACATATTTTGCTCATAATTTTTTTGTATTATATTTTACAGATAGAAAAGATAATCTTTCTATCTCCCCCTCATATTTTAAACGGAGCAGTTACTTTTTGTGACTGCTCTTTTTATTTTCTATATTTCTTTCATTATTTACATAAATAAAAAATGACATATAGCAAAACTTATTGAAGAATTGCTATATGTCATTTTTATATTATCTAAAATTAGTAACCTTTACAGTACATGTAAGTGTCTTATCATCCACTATAGCATAAACTGTAGTTGTACCAGCCTTTTTAGCTGTGATTTCTCCTGTCTGTGTAATTTCACAAACTCTAGGATTACTACTTCTCCATATTACATTATCATCAGTTCCAATAACATCAAGCCAGAACTGGTCATATTGTTCAAGTGTAATATATGTCTTACTAAGTCCAAGAGAATGTACTATACATGATGATGAAACTCCTGAATTATCACTTTCAACAACGACTTCAGCTTCTCCAGGTCCAACAGTTGTAATAACACCATTGTCATCAACTACAACGATACCTGTGTCTGTTGAATACCAAGAATAAGAGTCTGTATTAGTAACTGGTCTTACCTTTACAGTCAACTGTCTTGACTTTCCTGTAAGCATATATATCTCTTTTGAATTAATATTAAGTGAAGATATATCAACTGCTGGTGTTACATATACCCAACATGAACCTTTAATTTCATTACCATCTGCTGATATTGCTGTAACTCTACACTTACCAGTACCTAATGCAAATACCTCACCTGACTCATCTACTGTTGCAACTGCTTCATTAGATGAAACCCAAGTTAAATCTTGAACTGTTGCATCTGCTGGTTCAATATGTGCATATACTCTTTGAGCATCACCAACAAGGAGTCTTATAGTATCTGGTTCAATCCAGATATTTTCTACTGGTTTAACAACTCTTACAAGGCAAGATGCACTGACTCCACTACCATCTGCCGCTGTCGCTGTAATAACTGCATTACCTACTGAGTTAGCATATATATTACCATCACCATCTACACTACATATACTATCATCTGATGATGACCATATAATTGCTTTATTAGTTGCTGTTGCAGTTTCTACAGTTGCAACAAGTGTTCCACTAGCACCTACATTCATAAATTTATCAGTTTCACTTAACGTAATACTTGATACATATTCCTTAACTTCAATTGTACAAGCTGCTGTTAAGCTACACTCTTCTGTTGTAACTTCAATAATACAAGTACCACCACTTACTGCTGTAACAATACCATTTTCATCAACTGTAGCTACATCAGGGTCACTTGATAAGTATGTAACATTTTTATTTTCAGCATCATAAGGTTCTATAATAGGAATAATTGCGTATTTAGCACCAACCCATAACAACTGATAATCCGAATTTAAGGTAAGCCCTGTAACAGGTTGTATAACTGTTACTACACAATAAGCAGTCATACCACTATCCGTATTGGTTACAATAATTGATGTCGTACCAGCTCCAACTGCTGTTACTTTACCATCATTTTCTACTGTACATACACTTTCATCTCGGCTTTCCCAAGTACAGATTTTGTTATCTGCATTTTCTGGAAGACAAGTTGCATTAAGCCAGAATACTTGACCTTGTCTTACTGTAATATCATTAACATTTAAAACAACACTTGTAACTGGCTGTTTTACATAAATATTACACATTGCCGTTGCATTTCCATCGTATGATTTAGCAAGAATTGTACAGCTTCCTACACCAACAGCCTGAACAAGACCTGTAGAATCAACTATACATACATTAGTATTAGAAGATTCCCAAACAATTGTCTTATTAGAAGCTTCAATTGGAGAAACTGCTGCTGTAATTCTAAGAGTATCTCCAATTCTCATTATCTCATCAGTATAATCTAATGTAATGGTATCAACTGGAATATTTATAACAAAGTTACACATTGCAACAAAGGCGTTATCTTCAGTCTTACATACAATTGTAGCATATCCAGGCTGTACAAACTTTACAAGACCATTTTCATCAACTGTACACACACTTTCATTTGATGATGACCATATTACATTTCTATTAACACCATCACCTTCTGGAAGAACAGTTGCCTTTAACTGATACTGTTGCTGCGCCATTGATGTACTAACACTTGTTTCATTAAGTACTAAACCTGATACGGGTTCTCTTACATATACTTCACAAGTTGCAATCTTTAAACCATCTTCTGATATAACAGATATTGTTGCTGAACCACCTGATACACCTTTAACGATTGCTGTATAACTATCACCTTCAACTGTTGCTATAGCAGGATTAGATGTGTACCAAAGAACTTTATCATTAGTAGGACCAGATGGATTAAATACTACTTGAACTGTATCCTGCTCACCTCTATTAATTTGAAGTGTTGAAGGATTAATACTTATCTCACCAACTGGAGTTGTAACATATACAATACAACTAGCAGTCTTTACTACACCATTAATTGTCTGTGTCGCAATAATCTTTGCTGTACCTGATGCAGCACCAGTTACAGTAAGTACTTTTCCACTTTGAGATATAGTAATTAAATCTTCTGTTGGAACTTCACCTAAAGCATTTGGTTGATTTTCCACTCTAAATTCAACTGGATACTTAGAAACATCATTTGTTATAAGTGCTTCCAAATCAAAAGACTCACCTATATTAACAGTAGCTTTATCTAAACTCAATCCAAAACCATCAATAACTGTTATTTCATATTTTAATTGACATTCTTGTCCATACTTTGTATATAACTCATCTTGGGCTCTAACAGCATATATAGTAACTTTACCTGCACCAACTGCTGTAACAACACCTGTAGATGGGTCAACTGAAGCTACGTTGTTATCGCTTGTCGACCATGTGACTTCTGACGGCTTAGCCGATGTCGTAAGTTGTAATGTATCACCAACATTCATATCGGTTGCATTCTTACCCAGCTTCTTAAATGGAACAACAATCGTAACTTGGTCTTTTGTCATCCACACTTCATTTCCCAATTGGTCAACCGAGTTCAAACCAGCCGTTACCGTAGTAAAACCAGTATATAAACCTAATACACTACCAAGCTTAACTTCACATATAGATGTATCATCTGCTCTATATGTAACTCCTGATGTTTCTGGGTAAAGAACATTAGATGGAATTTCTTCGTACTTAAATTCAGCATAATCTGTTCTATCAAGCACCATATACTTTTCACCACTAGCAAGTGTCATAATCTTATGACCTGCTGAATTTGTCTTTGATGTATCAAACTGTACCTCTGACCTTATATCAAAGTTCTTAGTAAGACTGCTTATACCATCACCATCAACAGTTCTAACAGTAAGTCTAGTATAACCACCACCGCATACTTTTAACTGTACTGCATTAGCTGTAGATGATATCATCTGTAATACACCATCATCAGAAAGATTACCACTAACGTCATTAAGTGTTGATACAAATATTTTATTACTATCTGATGTATTTGCAGTAATAGTAATTATATCACCTGTTTGATAAATTGTCTTTACAGGGTCCATCTGAACAGAAATAGGAACTGTTGCGTCAGCATATACACTTGTAATTGCCTCTTCTGAAATAATTGAACCATTATCACCATATTGCTTTGAAACATATGTAGCTGTAAGTTTTGCTATTCCGGCAAATTCCCCATGAAGTACCGGATGTGTTCCTGTAGCTGTTTCACTACCTCCACCATCTGAAAAACTTACAATGTTAGGGTCTGATGTCTTCCATGTGATATTATTCGGATTCGGCATGTGATTTAATTCTGGGTCTGGGTCTATTCGATTATCATCATTTCCAGTCAACTGTGAAATGTATAAAGCACCAGAACTGTCTTGTCCTTGTCCCACTGTTACAGTTTTCGTATTAAGCGACATATTTACGTCTGTACTAGCACTAACATATATCATATAGCCACTAAACAAAAATACTGCAAATATAACAGCACTTAAGACTTTCCATTCCTTTCGTAATTTCATAATCTTTTTCATACGATAACAACCTCTCTTCCATATATTTATTAAGATTTCTGAAAATATATTCTATGCTGATTTATCTACACAAAAAATAATATAGTTTTATAATACTATTATTTCACACATTTTTCAACAATTTATGATTTAATAAATTTAATCTTATTATTATCATATTAATACCGCACAAATCACAATCTCATTTTATCATACATTAATAGTATACACTAGCAGACATTAGTACTAACTTTATGCAACCAATATTATCATAATCTATACATTTCCTATTGTATATCGACAAAATTACATCTTTCATTATATTTCTAAAAAATAAATTAATAATCATAACAAATTATTATATAATTCACAAAAACTTATTTTCAACAATTATTTTATATAAAAAATTAATTACAATTAATAAAAAACTGTTTAATTAGATAACAGTAATTAAATATAAATTACTCTTACTAATTAAACAGTTTTAAATACTTCTACATATTAATATCTAAATTACTTCTGAACAAGGTGAATAGCAAAACCACCAAATTCTCCCTTAAAGTAAATAGCTTTCATTCTTCCTTCTTTGATTACAATAGAATCTTTATCGAATTCAAAGCCTCTGTTTTCAAGGTGATATATAGCTCTTTCAATATAGTTAGTAGCTATAGCTATATGACCGTTAGTTCCACGACCCTTTTTCTTCATAAGCTCAAAACCTGTTCCAGAAAAGATTGAGCTATTACCAACCTTCTTTTCAAAGCTAAACATATTATTTAAAGTATCAGCAAGTTCATCGGCTTCTTCTGCACTTGAAAGATTAACACCTACATGTCTTACTTCAAAGCCAAGCATAGTATCAACTGCTTCTTTTGTTAATTTCTTAATTCCGTCAAAGTCGCCAGCTTCAACCATGTCCTTCTTAACCATCCAAGAACCACCACAACAAACAATCTTGTTAAAGTCAAGATATGACTTAAGATTATCTGCGTTAATTCCACCTGTTGGCATAAAGTGCATCTTATTGTAAGGAGCTGCCATTGCCTTAATCATCTTAAGACCGCCTGCTGCTTCTGCTGGGAAAAACTTAACTGTATCAAGTCCAAGTTCAATAGCTGTTTCTACATCTGATGGATTGCTTGTTCCTGGAACAATTGGATATCCCTTATCTATACAATGCTTAACAACCTTTGGATTAAGTCCTGGACTGACAATAAACTTAGAACCTGCTGCCATTGCTCTGTCTGCCTGTTCTGGAGTAAGAACTGTACCAGCACCAACAATAAGTTCTGGATACTTCTCTGCCATAATCTTAATAGACTCTTCTGCTGCTTCAGTTCTAAATGTAACTTCTGCACATGGAAGTCCTCCTTCAATTAATGCCTTTGCTAAAGGTTCTGCATCCTTAGCATCATCAAGAGCGATAACTGGTACAATACCAATCTTACCAAGTTCTTCTACAACTTTATTCATATTAATCTCCATTTCTGTGCTTTAGCACTCTATAACAGTTGTTTATCAATTACAACTATTATGAATTATTTTTCTTACATAATTATATATTTATATACATTTTTTGTCAATTAAATATATATTGTTTGCATAAACTATAAGAAACTCTCAAATCATTTTTTAAGTTAGCTTAACAGTCGTCAAGCCTTGTGCAAGAACAGACTTTGACTCGTTGCTCATGTAAATAAAACAGAGAGATTCCTAACCAAAAGATTAGAAACCTCTCTGAAAACTAAGAAGTAATTATATATTAATAATTATCTCTGTACTCTGGCACCAGCGCCACCCATGATTGCTTCAACTTCCTTCTTAGAAGCCATTGTTGTATCACCAGGAGTAGTCATAGCAAGAGCGCCATGAGCTGCACCATAGTTTACAGCTGTTTCAGCATCACCTGTTGTCATAAGACCATAGATAAGACCTGAAGCGAATGAATCTCCACCACCAACTCTATCCATGATTTCAAGTCCGTCATACTGCTTAGCCTTGTAGATTTCTCCACCTGCCCAGCAAAGAGCTGACCAGTCATTAACTGTAGCAGTCTTAACTGTACGAAGTGTTGTAGCAACAGCCTTGAAGTTAGGGTATGTCTTTACAGCTTCGTTAATCATCTTCTTGTAACCATCAATGTTAAGTGACTTAAGGTTTTCATCGTTACCTTCAATCTGGAAGCCAAGGCAAGCTGTGAAGTCTTCTTCGTTACCAATCATAACGTCAACATACTTAGCGATTTCCTTATTAACTTCCTGAGCCTTTTCTAAGCCACCGATAGCTGACCACATAGATGGACGGTAGTTAAGGTCGTAAGATACGATTGTACCATACTTCTTAGCTGTCTTAATAGCAGCAAGAACTGTTTCACATGACTGTTCAGATAAGGCAGCATAGATACCGCCTGTATGTAACCAACGTACACCAAGTGTTCCGAAGATGTATTCAAAATCGAAATCTTCTGGCTTAGCCTGTGAAATAGCTGTGTTAGCTCTGTCTGAACAACCAACAGCTCCACGGATACCAAATCCTCTTTCTGTGAAGTTGAGACCATTTCTGCAAAGACGACCAATACCATCTGTGTTCTTCCAAGCGATAAGTGATGTATCAACACCACCCTGAAGGATGAAATCTTCCATAAGCTTACCTACTTCGTTGTCTGCGAAAGCTGTAAGAACAGCAGTCTTAAGACCGAAACATCTACGAAGACCACGAACTACGTTGTATTCTCCGCCACCTTCCCAAGCTCTGAAGCTTCTAGCTGTACGGATACGTCCTTCACCTGGGTCAAGACGAAGCATAACTTCTCCGAGTGATACTGCATCAAATGCATAAGTGCCTTCTGGTTTTAAATTTAAATTCATTATTAAACATACCTCCAAAGTATTTTTTTATATTTTACCACACATTAACTTAATAATCTATGATTTTTTTAATTTAATATTACAATTTTTCATAAACATTTATAATTTTAAAATTATAATGTAACGCCCTGCTTAAATATTGCTAAATCATGGAAACCTGCTATTTCAGCTTTAACCTTCTTACCTGAAGCAACGTCAAGTACAAGCTGGAATAATTCTTCTGCAAGCTGTTCCATTGGAATATCGTCTGTTACAAGTCTGCCTGCATTAAAGTCAATCCAGTTCTTCTTGTTACCAGCAAGTCTTGAATTAGTAGCAATCTTAACTGTTGGAACTGGTGAAGCAAATGGTGTTCCTCTACCTGTTGTGAAAAGCACAATCTGAGCTCCTGAAGCTGCACAAGCAGTTGATGCTACAAGGTCATTTCCTGGTGCGCTTAAAAGGTTAAGTCCCTTAGTACTTACTCTTTCACCATAAGCAAGAACACCCTTAACAAGAGAGCTTCCTGACTTTTGTGTACAACCTAAAGACTTATCTTCAAGTGTTGTGATACCACCATCTTTGTTACCTGGTGATGGATTTTCGTATATTTCCTGACCATTCTTAATGAAGTATTCCTTGAAATCATTAATAAGGTGAACAGTTTTTTCAAAAAGTTCCTTGTTAGCACATCTATCCATAAGAAGTGTTTCTGCACCAAACATTTCTGGAACTTCTGTAAGGATTGTTGTTCCTCCCTTAGATACAAGCATATCTGAGAAAAGACCAACTGTTGGATTAGCTGTAATTCCTGATAAACCGTCAGAACCACCACACTTCATACCAATGATAAGTTCCTTAGCACTTACCTTTTCACGTTTAAATGTAGCAGCATAATCCATAAGTTCCTTCATAAGCTTTTCAGCTTCTTCCTGTTCATTTTCAACGTCCTGAACCTGTAAGAATTTAACTCTATCTGGATTAACTTCTCCAATATAGTCCTTTAATACTTCAATACGGCTATTTTCACAACCAAGACCAAGTACAAGTACTGCACCTGCATTAGGATGATTGATAAGGTCAGCTAATACAGTTCTTGTGTTTTCCTGGTCTTCTGTAGTCTGTGAACATCCGTATGGGTGTGGGAAAGCAACTACTTCATCAATACCTTCTGGCTTATTCATTCTTGCTGTTGCTTCAATAGCTCTTGCAATTGAATTAACACAACCTACTGTTGGAATAATCCATACTTCATTACGAACACCAACTTTTCCGTTCTCTCTCATGTATCCATCAAAGAATGCTTCTTCTGTTGGTTCTACATCTTTATGACCTTCTGGATTATAAGTATACTCAAGTAATTCGCCAAGTGCTGTCTTTAAGTTGTGTGTGTGTATCCAACCACCAACTTCTACATCTGCCTGAGCATATCCAATTCTAAAGCCATACTTTATAACTGCATCGCCTTTTTTAACTGGCTTAATGGCAAACTTGTGACCCTGTGGAATATCTTCAATCATAGTCACATCTGTACCTGCAACATTAACAGTTGTACCCTTTGCGATTGGCTTTAAAGCTACAGCTACGTTATCATTTTTATTAATTTTAATAAAATCCTGCATTATGAGTCTGCTACTGTTTTTTATTTAGTAGCTTTTCCTTTCATAAATTTATACTTTATTAGGCGTTTGCGAAACTCCACAAGCTGCATAAACTCTAACTTCTTTGAGCCTCTATTTTGCAATGCTCCTCACTGAAATAAAAACTTTTATATCTATTTTGCCTAAATTTCAAGGTCTAAAATATCATATTGGGGCTTATTTCTATGCAAAATACATAAATTACGGTCAATTTATTTCGCAATTACCTAATTTATACTTTATAGTTAATTTATTACTAATATTACAACAATAGAGCGGATATAATTAAACATTAATCCGCCCTATCTTATAGTATGTACTAAACTTATTATTCAATACATATAACTATACTAATTGGACATTAATAATTAGTTGTTATTTACTAAATCTGTAACAACAGCTCTCATTCCTCTTTCTCTGATATCAGCAATATATCCTGTAATTACATCTTCAAGTCCAGCTACCTTTGTAAGGTCTTCTCCACCAAAGAACTTTGTATTGCTTAAGTAAGCATGTGCAAATTCAGCAGGTGACTTAGCTGAGTTATCTCTGAAGAAGTCAAGTACATCCTTATCATCACAAATGTTGTATTCTTCACCATTTCTATTGCCCTTTAATACGATACCACCGTTAAATTCAGCTTCTGTCTGTGATGTATAGAAGCTCATTAATGCTGCGATAGAGAATGTTAAATACTTAGGAAGCTTGCCGAACTTATTAACATAACCTAAGAATGAAGGTAAACATCTTGCTTCCCACTTAGATACTGAGTTAAGTGAAATGCTTAATAATCTATGATCTACGAATGGGTTAAGGAATCTGTCAATAACAGCCTTAGCAAATTCATCACAATCTTCTTTAGCAAGTGAAAGTGTAGGAATAACTTCATCATATAATGTTTCTTCCATGTACTTTCTAATTGTAGCATCTTTCATTGAGTTTTCCACATTGTCGTTACCAGCAAGGAATGAAGCAAGTACGAAAGATGTATGAGAACCGTTAAGAATTCTAACCTTTCTTTCTTTGTATGGATGATGGTCTTTTGTAAATACTACATTTAAACCAGCTTCCTTAAATGGAAGTTCCTTTTCAAGCTGTTCTAATGGAAGGTTTTCATCACTTTCAACAACCCAAAGACCGAATGTTTCAGCTCTGTCGATTAATTGGTCTTCATATCCCCATTCTTCACAAAGTTTTTGAGCATCATCTCTTGGATAACCTGGAACAATTCTATCAACTAATGTTGGGCAGAATGAGCAAGCTGTATTAACCCAATCCTTGAAGCCATCTTCTAAGTTCCATAATTCGATAAACTTCATAATGCACTTCTTAAGTTCGATACCATTATCAGCAATAAGTTCACATGGAAGTAAGATAAGTCCCTTATCAGCTGCTCCATTAAACTTCTTATATCTTTCAAAAAGAAGCTTTGTAAGCTTACCTGGGTATGTCTTAGGAGGGCAAGCATTGAAGTCATCTGTTTCATCAAATACGATACCTGCTTCTGTAGTATTTGAAACGATAAATCTAAGTGTTTCAGATGTACCATATTTCATAAACTTATCATAATCTTCGATAGCTGCAACAGCATCAACTACAGATGTAATCTGACGAGTAATTTCCTTAGGCTGTCCATTTTCAAAACCTCTTAATTGAAGTGTATACTGACATTCTTGGTCATGAAATCTTTCAAGTGTACCAAATTCGATAGGCTTAACGATAACAACACCACCGTTAAAATCTGTCTTTTCGTTTGTTACATCAAAAATATAATCAACGAATGCTCTAAGGAAGTTACCTTCACCAAACTGCATAACCTTTACAGGTCTGTCAACTGCATGTGTAATACTCTTATTTAATCTTTGCATTTTAAATCTGCTACTATAAACATATACAAAATGTATATGTTAGATGACTTTGATAAATCATAAATTTACGATTATCGTACTGTTTAAAATTAAAATATGTAAATCAGTACCCACCTGTAAATCATTAATATTACAGGCTCATCTAAAATAGCTTCTCCTTTCATAGATTTTAATTATAAATAAGTGCGTGTAAGCGCTTACATAATATAAAATATACTTAATCCATAAATTAGTCAATCTTTTTTTATTTCTTTTTATAAATTTAATTTATAAACCAAATACTCCTGAAATTATGAATTAAATTTTTTCTCACATCACACTTGTTTTTATAATAATACCATTGTATAATAAAATTATCAATATGTAAGTGCTTACATTTGATAATTTTTGTAATAATTTATATTATTTACTATATTTACTATTATCAAAACCAATTATGGATATAAGCTTTACTATTATCAGTTGATATTGTAAGTAAAATAATGTACAATAAATTTAACAACTGAATATTTTATTTACAGAATAATCTTTCCATAGATAAAATATTCAAAAGAGAACGTTCGTTTAGAACAGGGAGAATGACTATACTTCCTTGTAAGACTACAAAAAACAATCATTAATGTGGTCGCAGGGCTGCTTGATTGTTGAATTTACTGCTCTGATAAAAAGACAGTTATACTAAGTCTGAATGATATACGATTACTGCAAAATATCAACAGTTAGCACCTCCACAGCTTGATATGGAGAGTAATAAGAATTGTATTATTATAGTAAATAATTAACGACTTTTCAGTCTATTTATTGCAGAACTAATGATTAAGCACGCCCATCATTATTCTGAATTTACATAAGGCGTGTGCAGAAATGGGAATTTTATGAACATATATGACGTATCAAAAAAAGCAGGCGTTTCAATAGCTACGGTATCAAGAGTTCTTAATGGAAAGGCTAATGTAAGTGAACAGTCAAGAAAAAGAGTTCTTAAAGCTATGAAAGAATTAGATTATACACCTAATATCTTCGCACGAGGTTTAGGACTTAACACTATGAAAACTATAGGAATAATGTGTAGTGACTCATCAGACGCATACCTTGCTAATGCTATATATTATATTGAACAAGAGCTTAGGAAAAATGGTTATGACTCACTTTTATGTTGTACAGGTCGTGATATAACTACTAAAAAAAAGTATCTTGACTTGTTATTAAGCAAGCGAGTTGATGGCATAATATTAGTTGGCTCACAATTTGTTTTTAACGAGCCAGACGACGATTGCAGTTATATTATTGAAGCTTCGTCAGAACTTCCTATAATACTTGTCAATGGTTATATTGACAGCCCTAATATATATTGTGTGCTATGTGATGATTATAATGCTGTATACAATGTAACCTCCTCTCTTATAGAGAATGGACGAAATCACATTGTATACTTATATACAAGCACATCTTTTAGTGGGCTTAAAAAACTTAATGGATATCAAGATGCCTTAAAAAATAATAATATAAACCTTAACAGTGAATATGCACATTTATGCAGTAAAAATATTTCAGACGCACTTGATTATCTTAACAATATGTATTATAACGGACTTACATTTGACGCTGTAGTAACATCAGACGATTTACTCGCTGTGGGTGCTATAAAGTATTCACATAAGCACAATATAAAAGTTCCCGAACAATTAGAAATTATCGGCTATAACAATTCAGTAATATCAAGATGTACTGAACCAGAGCTTACATCTATTGACAGTAATGTTGAATTATTATCAATGCAGGCTGTCGATACTTTAATGAAGGTTTTATGCGGAAATGATGTTTCCAACAAAAATATCATATCTGCTAAAATAATAAAACGCAATACAACTAAATTTTAGGAGGATTAAAAGCATGAAAAAATTCATGGACAAAGATTTTTTACTTTCAACACCATCTGCACAGCATTTATTCCACGATTATGCTGAAAAGATGCCAATTCTTGACTACCACTGTCATATCAATCCAAAGGAAATAGCTGAAGACAGAAAGTTCGAAAACATCACACAGGTATGGCTTGGCGGTGACCATTATAAGTGGCGTCAGATGAGAACTAACGGCGTTGATGAAAAGTACATCACTGGTGATGCTACAGATAGAGAAAAGTTCCAGAAGTGGGCTGAAACTCTTGAAATGGCTATCGGTAACCCTCTTTATCATTGGAGTCACCTTGAACTTCAAAGATACTTCGGTTACACAGGTGTATTAAACGGTGATACAGCTGAAGAAGTTTGGAACCTTTGTAATGCTAAGTTACAGGAAGACTCTATGTCAGTTCGTAACCTTATCAAGCAGTCTAACGTTACATTAATATGTACAACAGACGACCCAGTTGACTCTCTTGAATGGCACAAGGTTCTTAAAGAAGACGATACTTTCGATGTACAGGTACTTCCAGCTTGGAGACCTGACAAGGCTATGAACATTGAAAAGCCTGAATATCTTGACTACCTTGCTACATTATCAGATGTAAGTGGAATTAAGGTTAATTCATTCGCTACATTAATGGATGCTTTAAAGAACAGAATGGAATTCTTTGATTCAATGGGTTGTTCAGTTTCTGACCATGCTCTCGAATATGTAATGTACAAGCCTTACACAGATGAAGAAATCGAAGCTATTTTTGCTAAGAGATTTGCTGGTGAAGCTATTACAACAGAAGAAATGAACAAGTTCAAGACAGCTTTCATGGTAGCTGTTGGTAAGGAATACAACAAGCTTAACTGGGTAATGCAGTTACACTATGGTACAATTCGTGATAACAACACATTAAGATATAAGCAGTTAGGACCAGATACAGGTTATGATTGTATCAACACTTATGACTGTTCAGCAGAAATGGCACAGTTCCTTAACGCATTAAACATCACAGATGAACTTCCAAAGACAATTATTTACTCTCTTAATCCATCTGTTAATGCTGCTATCGGAACAGTTCTTGGTTGCTTCCAAGATTCTAAGGCTGTTGGTAAAATTCAGCAGGGTTCAGCTTGGTGGTTCAATGACCACAAGGTAGGTATGACTAACCAGATGACATCACTTGCTAACTTAAGCCTTCTTGGTAATTTCATCGGTATGCTTACAGACTCAAGAAGCTTCTTATCTTACACAAGACATGAATACTTCAGAAGAATTATGTGTGAACTTATCGGTGGCTGGGTTGAAAATGGTGAATATCCAGATGACGAAAAGGCTCTTAAGAAGATTGTTGAAGGTATCTCTTACAACAATGCTGTAAGATACTTTGGTTTTGACCTTTAATTAATACTGCCTAAGTAATTTAGGTACAATATAAAAACGGACTGTTACACTAAGAAAAATATACACAATATATAATAATTAATTATATATTGTATAGCTTACATTAGTGCTACAGTCCATTTTTATTTTATCTTTTCTTATTCTTATCGTCTAGCCTTTTATCAAGTATGTGCATTTTTCCTGACATTTCTTTTCTTGTTGGTCGTTCTCCCATATCTGAGACAAGCAATGCTTTACCTAAAGTCTTTGTCATCTTTGCCATACATTCAGGGCAATATCTTCCATATCGTATATCTGTACCACATGATTGACACTTTATGTACACATCTGAACCATCTGGGATTTCTACACGCCCCTGTCTTAAGAATTTATCAATAACTTCAACCTTAACACCTGTCGCATCAGATATAACTATCGCAGGTTGTGGACCATTTTTATCAAGATATTCTCTTACAAGCCCAAAATCAGATAAAGCCTTTTTATGACAAGAAGGGCACTCAAACATCTCTCCATATATATACTTCATTGGAGTTCCACAATCTGGACATTTTTTAGCCATATCAAAGGTATATCTATAAGAATTACCTACTTGCTGGTCTCTTAATTTTGTTAAAAATTCTACTTTACGTTTTTCATTTTTTTCTTTATTCATTCTAGCCACCTCTTGTCCTATTAATAGTCTATTTTTCTGTCTGAAGCATTTCTATTATATTTCTTTCCTTATTACTCATGTAACTATTAAAATTATCGCTTGTCTTAATCAGCTTGCAACCATATAATACTTTACATTTAGAATATCCTGCTTTTCTTACTATAATTCCATATAAAGATATATCATATCCATTGTCAGTAAATATTACTTTTACATCTGTATTGATAGTATCTGATATATCTTTATCAATAAGAATTGAAAAACCTGTCTTACTAATATCTTTTACTTCTCCTACTTGTATTTGTGTATCATTGCACATTTTCGCAACACAATTAACCATTATATCAAGACGATAAGTTGAGCGTCTATTATATTCAACTCCATCTTGTGTCTGTGATACTTTATATAACTTTTTTGAATTATATAAAATAGTTTTGCAATTTACTGCTTTCCATATAATAGGCAATTTATTTTTTTGCTTATATATAATATTAACTCTTATATCTGAGCCATCAAATTTAAACACCCTACCATTAACACAAACTGGTGACAATAATATACTACTGTCATTACTTCCCAAAACTTTACCCTCAAATTCAAAAAGATTTTTCTTAAGCTGTATCTGGTATATTATATTACTGCCATTATTTAACTCTGTTAAATTCATTCTTTCGCTCCATACCCTTTATAAATGAAAAATAGATAATTTTGTATATAATTATTTTAACATATTTCCATAAAACTTGCTATAAGAAATCATCTTTTATATATATAATACACAACAATTATATCTTATTATTACTTTGAGTTTATAAAAAATACCTTTAAAATGAATAAGTAGTCAAGCAGATATGAACACTCTGCTTGACTACTTATTTTATAACATATGCACTATTTTTGATATGAGTAAAAATCTTACTTATTGCTTTATGCAATAAACAAAATTAACTTACTTTATAACTTTAGAATAATTATTCTTCATCTTCGTCTGGTTCATTCCAGTTATGATATACATTCTGTACATCGTCTTCATCATCAAGAAGTGATAATATTCTATTCATACTCTTAATATCACCCTCATCTGTAAGGTCAACCCAAGTCTGTGGTATCATTGTAACTTCTGCTGAAGCAAATGTAATTCCTTCATTAGTAAGAGCTTCATTGACAGCATCAAAATCTTCTGGTGCTGTTGTAACTTCGTAGCTATCATCCTCTTCTGAGAAATCTTCTGCTCCGGCATCAAGTGCTAACATCATAAGTTCGTCAGCATCTTTATCACAATCTTCCTTTGCAATAATAATCTGACCCTTTTTATCAAACATAAATGATACACAACCCGGTGTTCCTACGTTACCATTTCCCTTAGTAAAAGCATTTCTTATGTTAGAAGCTGCTCTATTACGGTTATCTGTAAGTGCTTCAACGATAATAGCAGTTCCATTAGGGCCATATCCTTCATATGTAACAGCTTCAAGCGCTGCTGTATCAGAGTTAGCAGCTTTCTTTATACTTCTATCAATAGTATCATTAGGCATGTTATTAGCCTTAGCTTTAGCAACAACCTGTCTTAACTTACTGTTGTTATTTATATCTGGGCCGCCTTCTTTAACTGCAACGAGAATTTCCTTTCCAAGTCTTGTAAAAATCTTACCCTTAGCTGAATCGTTCTTTTCTTTCTTAGCCTTAATATTGGCAAATTTTGAATGTCCTGACATTATCTTAATCCACAGCTAAAATATTAGCTTTTCCTTTCATAAATTACTTAAATGCTTATGTATACTTTATACATGTATTCCACTCTATATAAAGCGCTAAAAATTATTGTACCACCAAACACCAAATAATACAACCCAATCTCAGCAAATTTGAATATAAAAACTCAATATATTCTATAAAATATTAATATTATATAAGAAAATAAACTACCATTTAAAGAATAATTCTATATTTGAATGACAGCGATAAAAATACTTGTTTGACGATAGTATATAAATATTAATTGACCTTTAATACTCACTATCAAGAAGCTTATCAAAATCTTTTATTGGTATAGGCTTATAATACAAAAAACCTTGAGCTTTATCACAACCATAACTTTGAAGAAGCTTTGCCTGCTTTTCAGTTTCAACGCCCTCAGCAATTATATCAAGTTCCAATTCATTAATCATATTAATAATATTGCGAATTACAATCTGACTTTTTTTATTTTCAATATCACTTAAAAATTCTCTGTCAATCTTAACTTCATCAACAGGTTCAGCCTTTAACATATTAAGTGAAGAATAACCTGCTCCAAAATCATCCATTACAAACTTAAATCCACGATTTTGAAGTTTGGCAACCTTGTCATAAAAATTCATCTCATTATTAATAAACATACTTTCGGTAACTTCTAATGGAACATATTCTGGTGAAATATTGTATTTTGTAATATATTCCTCTAAGGTTTCAACAAATTTAGAATTATACACATGCACTCTTGATACATTAAGAGATATTGGAACAACTCTTTTTTCTTGCTTTATTCTCTTTCCAATATTTTCTATAACCTTGCGCCATACAAATGTATCAACATCAACTATATGACCGCTTTTTTCAAGAACTGGTATAAACTTATCAGGTCCTATAAAACCATTGCTAGGGTGAACCCAACGCACTAATGCTTCTCCACCTACAATCTTACCACTTTTCATATTAACCTTAGGTTGTACATATACTTTAATATTTTCATTTTCTAATGCGTCTTCTATTTCATTTTGTATTCTACGCTCGTACATAAGCTGGTCTCTTAATTTGTCATCATAAAAAGCATAATATGTAAATACTTTACCCTTAATCCTTTGCATTGCAAGGTCAGCATAATCACACATAAGGCTTATATCCATATCATCTTTAGATATACATATACCAAATGCTGGAAATGCTTTGCATGACAATGGATAAATGTCAATTTCTTTCTTAATATCTGTAACAATATCTACTAATTCCTGCTTATCATTAAATGGAACACACATTACAAATATATCTGCTCTTAAATGCCCAACTACAGTAACATCACTTTCATATTTTCTAAAACAGTCAGCTATATACTTAAGCATATCATCTCCGGCTTCTCTCCCACAAAACTCATTAACTGTCTTAAAGCTGTATATATCCATTCTTATTACTGCATAGTTCAAATCTTTTCTACTTCGCATAAGTTCATTAGCAATATAAAAGAAAGGCTTTATTCCATAAAGATTAGTTAATGTAACTTTATCTTTATTTGCATTTCCTACTGCCATTTTTTTCAATGAATATAAATAAAGTTCTTTTTTTCCATCTTCTGTCATCATCGGCGACGCTTCTTTTGTCGTACTCTTCCCCATATTCCGCACCTCTTTTCTCGCCAACGATAGAAAGTGCCTATTACACTTCCTATTGTCCTAAATATATGATTGTTCACGCCTCTATAAACGATTAGCCTCGTCTACACTGAATAATCTTGTATTATTCTACCACATATCACACTAAAAATAAAGTATTGATATTATTTTCCTAACGTATCTAAAACTATCTTTCTTAATAGAAAGCCTCTTGTTTCGTATTTTACACCTAAAAATTCTCGTAAGATAACAGTAATATATAAACAACTATAATAAACCTAATTTTTATTTAAAATAAAAAAATCCCCACTTATATTACATAAAGTAACAAGTGAGGAAAAAGATTTATTATAACTACTTAATATTAGCTTTGATCTTTTCAATCATTTCACTTGTCATCTGACCTGTTACACTCTGACTGTCAATTGCTGACTTTTCAAGACCTTCTGCCCTTTCCTGCATTGTCTGGGCATATTTCATGATCGAATCGCTCTTCTCGGCAAATGCTGAAATGTTTGTTCCAACTGCTTCGACTTTGTCTTCTACATTCGAAATAGTTGCTGCCACTTCTTCCATAGAAGCTGCAAGCTGTTCCATTACTTCAGACACATCGCTTGAATTTACATTCGCATTGCCAACACTTTCCGTCACATTAGCAATGGCCTGATCCAAGTTGACAGATTCATCTGAAATATCACCGATAACACTCTGTAATGTTTCTAACATAGAGTTGATACCCATAACGAGCTGACCAACTTCATCTTTTGTGCGAACCGGAATTCTTTCACCAAGATCACACTGGTTATTCTCTATTTTCTTGATAATATTGCGCAAACGTTTGATAGAACGCTTCGTCGGTGTAACGATCGTGATATAGCATGAAATGATTGCAATAATACTGATCACAATTGAAATAACAATCAATGCATTATTCATACTGATCGAATTATCAAATGTCTTTGATTGTTCCTGAGCTGACCTCTGAGCTGACTTCTGACGATTACTGATCAGATTATCAATGATACCTTCCATCTCAGATTCAACATCTGAAATATCACCATTTGCTAACT
>URYE01000018.1 GCA_900551945.1 uncultured Eubacterium sp.
GGCTTTCCTTGAGCTTCACCCAACAAAGTATGCTGAAGAACTTGTTAAGAAGATGGAAAAGAGCGGAGCTAAGGCTTACTTAGTAAACACAGGTTGGAATGGTACAGGTAAGAGAATTTCTATTAAGGATACTCGTGGTATTATTGACGCAATCCTTAACGGAGATATCTTAGGTGCTCCAACAAAGAAGATTCCATTCTTTAACTTTGAAGTTCCAACAGAGCTTAAGGGAGTTGATACAGGTATTCTTGACCCTCGTGATACTTATGCTGATGCTTCTGAATGGGAAACAAAGGCTAAGGATTTAGCTGCAAGATTTACAAAGAACTTTGCTAAGTATGAAGGAAATGATGCTGGTAAGGCATTAGTAAGTGCTGGCCCACAGATTTAATGATATATTAGTATTAATCTGATATAAGTTGTTAAAATATATAGAGGACTGTGTTTGCTTGTAAGGTGAATACAGTTCTCTTTTTGTTGAATTTATAATTATTTAAGGAGAAAATGTTATGGCTAATAGAATTGAAGATGCTGTTAATAAGAAGATGAGTGGATATAACTGTGCGCAGGCGGTAGCTTGTGCATTTAAGGATTATGTTGATGTAAGTGAAGATGAGTTAAAAAAGATTACTCAAGGTTTTGCTGTTGGTATGGGAACTATGGAGGGTAGCTGTGGTGCGATAGTTGGTGCAGCAGTTATACTTGGTCTTGTCAATGACAATCCTGCTAAGACTTTTAAAGATGTTAAGGGAATTATGAGTCAGTTTAAGGAGAGCAATGGTTCTGTTATTTGTAAGGAGTTAAAGGGGATTGAAACTGGTAAGGTGTTAAGAGAATGTAATGACTGCGTAGGTGACGCAGCTAGAATGTTGCAGGAAATATTAGATAAGGATAAGTAGTATAATTGTATATATTTAGAAAGAACAAGGCGGTATGTTTTTTGCATTGATAATAAGTGTTAAAAACTTCTAAGATAAGCTGGGAAGATATTGTAAACGAACGGGTCGAAAAAAATGCAACATTGTGTTGCTTTTTCCTAAATTGAGCGTCCTGCGCAATTTCCCCTGTTTTTTAACAGCTTATCTAAGATGTTCTAAACACTTATTATATATACAAAAAACATAATGCCTTGTTTTAACTGTAATTACTATATTTTTAATTTGTTTTAATACAATATGTTTTTTGGGGGAGGAAAAAGTGTAAATGATGAACATATTAGGAAAATTTTGTATTGAAAATAATATAAAGAAGTATTTAAACAATGGACTGTTGCAATAAGAGAATTTTTTATAAATTCTCATTAAAGTAACAGTCCATTGTTTATTATTTATTGTACAGCATTACTACTTCATCAACTATTTGTTCAAGTGTTAAATCTTCGGTATTGAAGTAGTAGTCGTATGTTTTTGGATTGCCCCATTCTTTTGAGGTATGGTATTTGTAGTAGGCTTTTCTTCGTTTGTCATTTTTCTTGATTAAAGAAATTGCTTTGCTTTCTTCAACATCGTACTTTGCCATTATTCGTTCTATGCGTTGCTCGATTGGAGCTGATATAAATATGCTTAGAACGTCTGCGCCTTCTTCTTTTAGTATCCAGTCAGCACATCTTCCTATGATTATAGCTGAACCGTTGTTGGCTATGTCTAATATTACATCACGTTGAAGCTTAAAAAGGACTTCTTCCATTGGTTCGCCTTTTGGGGCGTTGTCATTGCCGTAGTAGTTGCTTTCAAATAAAAAAGGATTGAACTTCTTTTCATCAAACTTATCTAGTGGGCGACCATGTGTTATTCCGCCATGTCTTATTGCCATAGTAATTAATTCGTTGTCGTAGTATGGAATACTTAGTTGGTCGGCTATTAACTGACCTGCAACGTGTCCACCACTACCAAATTCACGTCCGATTGTTATAATTTTACTCATAATATGCACCTCCAAATTTCTATAATAGAAAAATCTTTTGGGTTCTGATACTTATAACTATGTATATTAATTTGTACATATTATAGCATGGTTTTACTAAAAATAAAATAAAAATAGTTATTTTTTTATCAAATATGGTGTATTTGTTGTTTTGTATGATTTTAGTATCTAATAGAAGGACATTGAGGCAAAGAGTTGTGTGGCGAGTTGATTTTATTATTGAACAAAGATATTTGTTGTTGTAATATAAAGTTGTTTTGATGTTGAATTATTGTTTTGTATAATGTTGATATCTAATTGAAGATTGTTGTGGATAAAATATGAAAAATTATAGTAGAAATATTTGGGAGATATTGGATATAGTAAAATTTTTGTCGATATTCGTAAAATATAATAAGAATTGGTAAGTTTGTGTATTGAAATAATTTGTAAAATATAGTACAATTTACGGATATTATTAGTATTTAATTATAAATCTGACAGAGTTTATGTTAATATTTTTATAATGCAAATGTCATTTATTATTAAAATGTCAGAATGTAGGCAATGATGGAGGTTATTATGAATTTCTTAGAAGAAAGAATTTTAAAAGATGGTATTGTAAGGGAAGGAAATGTATTAAAGGTTGATAGTTTTTTAAATCATCAGATGGATATACATTTATTAAATCAGATTGGTGTTGAGTTTAAGAAGCGTTTTGAAGGTAAGCCAATTAATAAGATTGTTACAATAGAAGCATCTGGAATAGGTATTGCTTGTATAGTTGCTAATCATTTTGATGTACCTGTAGTATTTGCTAAAAAGAGCAAGAGTATTAATATTGAAGGTGATGTATACGTTGCAGAAGTTGAGTCATTTACACACAAGTGCAAAAATCAAGTTATAGTATCTAAGAAGTTCTTAGGACCAGAAGACCATGTACTTATTATAGATGATTTCCTTGCAAATGGTTGTGCATTACAAGGTCTTGTATCAATAGTTGCACAGTCAGGTGGTACTGTTGAAGGTATTGGTATTGCTATTGAAAAAGGATTTCAGCAGGGTGGAAGAATTATAAGAAATTTAGGATATCAGCTTGAGTCACTTGCTATAGTTGAAGGCATGGACCCAGCTACTGGTGAAGTATTCTTTCGTGAACAGTAAGTAAAAATTAAAGACATAGACGGGTGGACAAAGTAATGAGCTTAAAGGATAAGTCACAATCAGACAAAAAGAGTAACAGCGATGTGTTAGTAAGTAATGTATATAACCTTGACGGTAGAGTGCCACTTTCAAGGGCAATTCCATTCGGTTTACAACATATACTTGCAATGTTTGTTGCTAATATTGCACCGATACTTATAGTTGGCGGTGTATGTAACCTATCAGATAAAGAGCTTGCTGCACTTATACAAAGTGCTATGCTTATAGCAGGAATTGGAACATTAATTCAGTTATTTCCATTGTTTGGCAAAATTGGTTCAGGGCTTCCAATTGTAATGGGAATAAGTTTTACGTTTGTATCAATATTGAGTTTTGTCGGCGCACAGTATGGATATGGCGCTATTATGGGAGCTGTGCTTATAGGTGGTTTGGTCGAAGGTGTACTTGGATTATTTGCTAAGTATTGGATTAAGTTAATTTCACCAATTGTAGCTGCAAGTGTTGTAACAGCCATAGGATTTTCGCTTTTATCAGTAGGTGCAGAGTCATTTGGTGGTGGAAGTGGAAGTGAAGATTTCGGTTCATTAAAGAACTGGATACTTGGAACATTTACACTTGTGTGCTGTATATTATTCCATATATTTGCAAAGTCAGTGTATAAGCACCTTTCAGTTTTATTTGGACTTGTAATGGGATATATTATGGCTGTTATAATGGGAATGGTTGATTTTTCTTCCCTTAGTGGAACGGCTATTATAGCAATTCCTAAGTTAATGCCATTTAAAATGGAATTTAGACCTGATGCAATAGTATCTGTAGTTATGATTTTCCTTGTATCAGCAACGGAAACTATCGGTGATACATCAGCAATTGCTTCTTCGGGTCTTGGCAGAGATGTAACTTTAAGGGAAACATCGGGTTCACTTGCTTGTGACGGTTTTGTAAGTTCGTTATCTTCAATATTTGGCTGTCTTCCTGTTACATCGTTTAGTCAGAATGTAGGTCTTGTAGCTATGACTAAGGTTGTCAATAGATTTACTATTGCTATAGGTGCAGTAGTAATGATACTTGCAGGAATATTCCCAATGTTTGGTTCACTTCTTGCAACACTTCCCGATGCAGTACTTGGTGGTTGTACAATTATGATGTTTGGAACTATTGTTGTAAGTGGTTTGCAAATGATAAGCAATTGTGGTTTTTCACAAAGAAATACAATAATTGCTGCGTTGTCATTAAGTATCGGTTTAGGATTTACACAGTGTGAGAATTTATTTTCAATATTCCCACAGATAGTAGAAACAATCTTTGCACAGAATTGTGTTGCGGTTGTATTTCTTGTAAGTATAATACTTAATCTTGTGCTTCCAAAGAATATGGAAATTGAGCATGAGCAGAGTAATTAAAATTTGATATTATCAACAATTAGGTCTTTAATTTCTAGTAGATTTGATGTAAAATTAGTATTAGGCATAAATATTCTCCTTGATGTGTTATTTTGTGGTGATTTAATTATATCGTATGGGAGTGTTTATGCCTATTCTTTTTTCCGCTATGTTTGTGTGAGAATGGAATTTATTGTTTGTAAAATTGGTGTTAATAAAAATAGTTTTTTTGATGTTAAGTTTTGTATAGGTTATTTTTCCATACTACATTATTGTTTTGGTAGTTGAAATTTTATTTGTTTGTTGGGGTGTTGGGGGCAAGTTTAGTTTTCGGGTATGGCGCTTAGGTGTTTTTTTGCGTTTTGGTATTGTTCGGGTAGGGCTTCTACGGGGATATTGGTTACTACGTCTGTTGTGCCTGCTTTTTCGGCTGTTTCGTAGTACCAGCATTTGTAGTCTAGCATATCTAGTGTTCTTTGAAGTGAAGCCATCTGTTCTTGTAATATGCGTCTTTGTTTTTTGAATAGTTCTAGGCGTTCATGAATTGTGTCATCGCCTTGTAGAGTAAGTTCTAAGTATGTTTTTATGTCTTTTATTGACATTCCTGATTTTTTTAAACATTCTATCATTTTTAGCCATTCGATGTCGTTGCCTTGAAATTTTCTTATTCCACTGGATGAACGTTCTACGAATGGGAGTAAGCCTTCTTTATCGTAGTATCTTAATGTGGAAGCTGGTATATTAAGAAGTTTTGATATTTCACCAACTGTCATAATTTAATCTCCTTTTTATTTTATAAAAATAATATAAATTTTTGTATATATATTGACTTAAAGTGAACTTTAACTTGTATTATATCTATAGCCTAGTATATCAAAAGGGTAAAAAATATACAAGGGAACGTCAAACATTTTGCATTACGGTAGGTTATGAAACTTTTTTGAATTGCAAAGTATAGGTTTATGTAAGTTTTCCAAAGGTGTTGTAATAATTATGTGATTATGATAGGGGAAATTTAATTGTATAAAATTGGTTAAGAGTTTTTTGGAATAAGGAGAGTGTTGTTTGATGGAGTTGCGTGTGCTTAGGTATTTTCAGATGGTTGCAAGGGAGGAGAATATTACAAAGGCGGCGGAGTTGTTGCATGTTACGCAGCCTACACTTTCAAGGCAACTTATACAGCTTGAAGATGAGCTTGGAACGAAGCTTTTTGAAAGGAAAAATCACAGCATTACCCTTACAGAAGATGGTATGTTGTTGAAGAAAAGGTCGCAGGATATTTTGGAACTTGCTTACCAATTAGATAGAGAATTTGCTGATAGGCAAGGAGGAGTTGTAACGGGTAAAGTAGTTATTGGAAGTGGCGAAACTAAGAATTTTAATGATTTGGCTAAGGTTATAGAAAGCTTTAAAAAGGATAATCCTATGGTTCAGTTTGAAATTTATACTGCTAATGCTGATGACATTAAGGAACAACTTGAAAAGGGGCTTGCAGATATTGGCATACTTACTGAACCTGTTGATATTTCAAAATATAATTTTATCCGTCTAAATAATAAAGAGAACTGGGGAGTTTTTACAAAGCTTAATTCTCCTATAGCTGATAAAGCTTATGTAACTCCAAAAGACCTTGTGGATATTCCGATTATAATGGTGAAAAGAGATATTGTTAAAAATGAAATTGAGAGTTGGTTTGGGAATTATTATAAACAACTTAAGGTTGTTGCTACATATAATCTATTAAATAATGCAGCTATTCTTGCACAAAATAATTTAGGTTCAGTGATGTGTTTTGATGTTGGAGTAACGTATAATGGCCTTAAGTTTATTCCACTAGAGCCAACGATTGAAACAGGATGTGTACTTGTATGGAGAAAGAACCAAATATTATCGCCTGCTGTTAGTGAATTTATCAATTCTGTTAGAAAATATATAAAGTAATTAACTTAAATTATTATAAATACATTTATGCACAAATTGTATTTTGATAATATCAAGTAGATTGGCAATATTTATTTGATAAGAGTTTATTATTAATAGAAATATATAAAAACTGGTGTTGAATTTTATAATTAATTAATGAAAAATTTATCATATATTATAAAATACAATACCAGTTTTCATGTTTAATATAACTATCAATATTATCCATAGTTTAAGACTATGGATAACCGTAAGTTTTAAGTATTATACAAAAGCTCAATTTTCAGTTATATTATAGACAAGTTTTAAACAGACAAGGAGATAATATTATGAGTAAGGGAAATACACCATTTAGATATGATTATGTAGGAAGTTTTTTACGTCCAGAAAAGTTAAAGAAAGCAAGACAGGAATTTGAAGCTGGAAAGATTACAGACAAAGATTTAAAAAATGTAGAAGATGAATGTATTTTACAATTAGTAGAAAAGCAGAAGAAAGCAGGATATCACGTTATTACAGACGGTGAATTTAGAAGAAAGACTTGGCATTTAGATTTTATGTGGGGATTTGAAGGCGTTAGTCATTGTGAAACAAAGACAGGTCTTCCATTCCATGATGAAGCTGCCATGATAGATGATACATATTTAACAGGAAAGGTAAGTGTTAAAAATCATCCATTTGTAGAGCATTTTAAGTTCATTAAGGCATTAGAAGATGATAACACAGTAGCAAAGCAGACAATACCAGCACCTGCTCAGTTCTTAGAACAAATGATTATGCCATTTGCCCTTGAGAATACTAAGAAATACTATGAAAATACAGACGAACTTGTTCAAGATATTGCAAATGGTTACAAGAAAGTAATCAAAGATTTGTATGATGCAGGTTGTAGAAATATTCAGTTAGATGACTGTTCTTGGGGAATGTTAGTTGACCCTAGAGCATGTGAACTTTTTGGAACTGATGAAGCTGGACTTGAAAAGATAAAGGAACAGTTATTATATATCAACAATCTTGCAATAGAAGGTAAGCCAGAAGACCTTGTAATTAATACACATATTTGTCGTGGTAATTTCCATTCTACATACGCAAGTAGTGGCTCTTATGACAGTGTTGCAAAGACATTATTTGCAAAGGAAAATGTTACAGCCTACTATCTTGAATTTGATGATGAGCGTTCAGGTGGTTTTGAGTCATTAGCTGAAGTTTCTGGTGATAAAAAGGTGGTTCTTGGATTAATTACAACTAAAAAGCCAGAACTTGAAGATAAACAAGCTATAATTGCAAGAATTAAAGAAGCTGCAAAGTATGTTCCATTAGAAAGATTATATCTTAGTCCACAGTGCGGATTTGCCTCATGTGAAATTGGTAACAAGCTTACAGAAGAAGAACAGTGGGCTAAATTAGCATTAGTTAAAGAGATTGCTGAAGAAGTTTGGAAATAGTTTTATACATTAACAATTATAGTGTTATACATAAAATGAATTGTAAATGATAAAAAATAGGTATTAGACAGCTATTAAATATAACTGCTATACTATAACTGCTAGAGAAAGTGCAATAAAAGCATTTTAGCAGATATAGTATAGCAGTTTTTTAGATTGTTTTGGTCGACTTTTAGTAATGGGTAAAATAATTTGAGTTTATCAAAGAAAGGGAGTGGTACAGTTGTTATGACAAAAAAAGAAGCTAGTGAAAAGTACAATATTCCATTAGATATTCTTGATGATTATGAAAAATGGAATTTCTGTGTCAAAGAAAGAGATGTTGATGGTAGTTGGCAATATGATGATAAGGATTTAGAAATTCTAAGCCTTATATTAACTTTGCAGGATATGGGCTTTGAAAAAGATGAAATAAGAGAATATGTAACACTTCATTTGGAAGGTGATATTACAAAAGCTGAGAGAATAAACATTTTAAGAAACAAGAGAAATCAGACACTTGATAAAATTCACCATCAAGAAAAATGTCTTGATTGTATAGATTATCTCAAATATGAAATTAATAATAAGAAATAATATTTGATTAAATGTTAATATTGCGTTGAGTAATAGTGTTATGAAGATTTTTTGATTATTAAATAATTAGGAGGATATAAAGATGGCTAATAAAGAACAATTTGACAAGGAAAATGTATTTGGCTTAGGACAGCCTAATACAGCTTATGCTAAATATTTTATTGGAAATTCATTTTTAAATCCATTAACTAAACCAGAAGATGGATTATTTCTTGCAAATGTAACTTTTGAATCTGGTTGTCGTAACAACTGGCATATTCACCATGCAAAGTCTGGCGGTGGTCAGCTTCTTATCTGTACAGCAGGGGAAGGTTGGTATCAGGAAGAAGGAAAAGAAGCTGTAAGTCTTGTACCAGGAACAGTTATTACAATTCCAGCAAATGTAAAGCATTGGCACGGTGCAAAAAAGGATAGTTGGTTTTCTCATATAGCAGCAGAAATTCCTGGTGAAGAATGTTCAAACGAGTGGTGCGAACCAGTAACAGATGAACAATATAATACTTTAAAATAGTTATTGTTTTAAAGGATAAAAACATTTCACTCCCATTAGAGACACAAGCTACAACTACTATGCAGGATAGACTCAAAAAAGGTATTCAAGCACAGGTTGATATATTTGGCGAACACATGAAAGATTTTTATAAGTCTGGCCCAGATGAGTCAAAACATATTAACAAGTGGCTTGCAGGTAATTGTTTCGGTGATTATTATACAAGAAATGGTCTTGACTACAAGCAAAGAGAAATGATTACATTTTGTTTTCTTTATGCACAGGGCGGTTGTGAGCCACAGCTTACAAGCCATGCAGCAGCTAATATGAAATTAGGAAATGATAAGCAGTTCTTGATAAGTATTATTTCACAGTGCTTACCATTTATAGGATACCCTAGAACCCTTAACGCATTGCGTTGCATTAATGAAGCAGCAAAATAAATAATTAAAATTCAAATCCCCATTAAATATAAAAAGGCGCTGTCGCACTAAGAAAATTTTATACAGAATATAGATATTTATATAGTAATTAATTTTATATCTTGTATAAGTTTTCATTAGTGCGACAACTTTATTTTTGTTCAAAAATTCACAAACTTTTCTAATAAACTATTTACAAAATCATAGTTCCTATTATATAATTATATATTAAAGAATTAGGTAATATGTATCAATATGGTATATTTTAATTAAGCAAATTATACTTTAAGTAATCAAATTTAGGAATAATTATATAAGGTTGGCATAGATGGATTTGTAAGGAGTAAATGAGTAAATGAATGATGAAAACGGCATTATAAGTTTATATAATAAGAAATATGTGCGTATAATTCTTGAAAATGAGTTGCAAAAGGTAATTAATATGCCGTTGATATTGGTTATTGCGCCTTCTGGGTATGGTAAATCAACATTTATAAGACATTTTTTTGAACAAAAAGAGGATATGTATACCATATGGTTTCCTATGCACTCCGATGAGTTCGATGAAAACTGGATTTGGAAGCGAATGTGTAAAACAATTGGAGAAGCTAACAAGGAAATTAACAATAAAATATCAGAATTAGAGTTGCCACAATCAAAGCAGGAGAGAGCATATTTTATAAATATTTTAAAAAAATATGTTAAACGTGAAATATATCTTATCGTTGATGACTATCAAGAATGTCAAAGTAATGTTATAGAAACATTGCTTGAGGAAACAATAGGAAGTGTGGATAAGCTTCATATACTAATTATTTCAAGGACATATCCTGATATTTCATATGAAGAAAAAATAATAAAAGGTGAGTGTGCAATATTTAATCAAAAAAATCTTACATTAAGTAAGGAAGATACAAAGAAAATATTTAATATTAATAATATAGACTTAAATAAAGATGAATTATCAAGCCTATATAAGTATACAGATGGTTGGATAAGTGCTGTATATTTGTCTTTGTATGAGTATAAGAAAAATGGTGGCTTTGGCAGATTTTCAGGAGTGGGACATCTGCTTAAAAGTTCAATATTTAATAAACTTTCTACTAAAATGCAAGAATTTTATATGAAAATATCTTTGTTTGATTTTTTTGATATAAGTGGTTCAAACTATGTTACACAAATGCAGATTGATGAGAGTGATATATTTAAGTGTCAAGAACAGTTCGGTTTTATTTATTATGATGTTAAGACAAAATTATTTGAAATGCACAGCTTGTTAAAGAGAGTTGCACTTGAAGAACTTGAAAAAAGTGATATAGATAAAAAAGATTTATATAATCGTGCAGGACAGTGGTCGGAGAATAGAGAGATTTTTGTTAAAGCTGTAAGGTATTATATTAAGGCATGTAATTGGGAAAGTATTGCAAGACTTTATTCGGGAGAGCATGGCAGATATATACTAGAACAAGCACCGGAATTATTTGAAGAAGTAAGAAATCTAATATGGAAACCTATTTGGGATGATTATATTATGGGGCTTCTTAATTATCTTTATTTTTTGACACAAAGAGAAAGTGCGGAAAAAGTATTGCAATTGTATAACCAGATGTTTGAAAATATAAAAAACAATGCAAAATGGAAAGATAATAAAAAGATATATGGCGAAATGATGGTAATACGTTCAATGCTTGAGTTTAACAGTATTGAAAAAATGAACATTTCACTTAAGAAAGCATGTGAATATCTAAAATATAATACATCTGCATTGCTTGGAAATTCACTTCTTACATATGGAACTACTTGTATGACACTTCTATATCACAACGAAGTAGGTCAACTAAAACGTACTATACAGCTTGAAAAGGAATATGCTAAGTCGTATATGCACTTGACAAAAGGTGGACTAGAAGGTTGGGACGAGTTCTTTGACGCAGAATATGCTATGATAACAGGTGATATTGATAAAGCTTATGAGCTTGCAGGGCGTGTGTGTGTTCAGAATAAATTAAGAAATCAGACTTGTATTGTTATAAGTTGTTATTACATGATGTTAAGGTGCATATTATATCATGGAGATGTAAAAGACTTTGATAAGAAAATGTCAGAACTTAATGAGCTTATTGAAAATGTAAATAACCCCGTACTTGTGATAGACATTGAACTTATTAAAGGTTATATTTATGCTTGTCTTGGTATGCGTGATATGATGCCAGAGTGGATTGTTGATTTTAAACTTGAAAATTGTAGTAGGGCTATAAGAAATATAAGAAGCGGTTGTATGTCTTATGGAAAACTTATGATTTTTGATAAGAATTGGCAAATGCTTGATATGATAGGTGAGCAGATGTTAGTGCCTTATGAAGCTACATCGCATATAAGTGTTATAATTACAGCTAATATTTATAAAGCAATTGCAAAATATAATATGGGTTACAAAAGCATTGCTATAGATTATATGCAGGAAGCTATTAATGTGGCAGAAAAAGACAATATAAGAATACCATTTATTGAAAATGCAGCTGATATAAAGCCAATTATATTAAGCATGAAAAAGAATAGTTTCTTTGAAAAAATAAAGCCGCAAGCAATAGAGTATGAAAAAGGTGTTTTAAAAATCTTAAATTCTAAAAATAAGGCTAATATTGATGTAAAGAGTGACAAACCACTATTTACAAAACGAGAAAGAGAACTTATAGGATATTTAAAGCAAGGTTTAAAAAATAGGGAAATCAGTCAAAAAATGTACATAGCACAGGTTACTGTAGAAAAAAATCTTACAAATATATACAGAAAGTTAGGTGTAGCAAACCGAACTTCTGCGATAGCAAAAATAGAAAAAGATGGTATATTATAATATGACAACTCCATTTTTATATAAAATGTATGGTTTTCCATAATGGAAAATTAATACCATATATATGTATAATAATTTCGACATATTTTGGAGAGGAATATTGGTGATTTTGATGTTAAAGATTGAAAGTGTTTCGTTTTTACAAGGTTTTCAGTTAGATATACTGTTGAGTAATGGCATAGCATATGTATTTGATATGAAGCCAAAACTTGATACAGTAAGGTTTTATGATTTGAATAGCTGGGATATTTTTTCAAATGGTCAGGTTAAGAACAATCAGATTATAACTTGGAATGATGGAACAGCGATACATCTTGATGAGATTTTACCCGATATTTGCCAGTAATTACAGATATATGGAGGAGAAATATGAACTATAAGGAGAAAATGAAAAACTTTCCTATTAAAATAAAGCTTAGAAAGGCACTTGGAGTAATTACCTTAGTGGCTTGTATAATAGGTATCATATTAATAATAGGTATGGAATACATATCTAATAATATAAAGGGTATCTATGAAGGTCCAATGACTAATATTAGTGATGTAGGTGATGTTAAATATGCACTTACAGATTTACAAAGAGCAATTAATCGTCTTATATTAGAGGGTTCAGACGGTATAGACCAGCGTTATCCTACTTTTGAAAAGACTGTAGAAGCTGATGTTAATATAGTTGTAACAGCAGAAGCTTCATTGGAAAAGCATTTTACAACTCAGGATGGCAAAGATAAATTAAAAGAATTAAAAGATAAGATTAGTGAGGGTGAAAGTGTAAGACCTCAAGTAATGTCACTTTTAAAATCAGGAAATGTTAGTGAAGCTAATACACTTAATACAAATACATATCTTCCAATTGTAAATGAAATTAAGGCTTTAACAGGAGAGTTAGAGCAATTAATATATGCTTATGGACAGAACTATTATAAGATTTCTGTTATTACAAGTAGAGGACTTATGGCTGTAGGTGTTGGTTTGATTATAGTATTGTTTGTACTTTCAACACTTATTATAAATCTTCTTACACAGATACTTACAGAACCAGCAAAGCAGATTGCTGATGCTGCTGAAATTATGTATACAGGTGATATGTCAGCAGGAAAGCTTATTACTTATGAGTCAGAAGATGAATTTGGTCACATGGCAGAAGCAATGCGTGGTACAATGCTTAATCTTCATAATTATGTAGAAGAAATCTCTGAAACTTTAAGAGAGATTGCTTTAGGTGATTTAACTAAGGATTCTAATGAAATAACAGATTTCCTCGGAGATTTTGTAAGTATTAAGGAATCATTTGTATATATCTTAAAGAACTTTAATAATACACTTAATAATATTCAAAAAACTTCTGAACAGGTTGAATATGGTTCAGAAGAATTATCGAAAGCAGCTATTGAACTTTCAAAGGGAACAACAGACCAGGCTAGTGCTGTTCAACAGTTGACAGCTACAATTGAAACAGTTGCTTCACTTTCAAATACAAGTGCCACAGAAGCTCAAAAAGCTTATAATAAGGTATTTGACGCAGCAGAAAAAGCAGAACAAGAACGTCAAAAGATGGATAGTCTTACAGAAGAAATGCAAAATATCATTGATATTTCTAAGAAGATTGAAGAAATTACATCTACAATCGAAGATATTGCTTCACAGACAAGTCTTTTAGCTCTTAATGCTTCAATTGAAGCTGCAAGAGCGGGTGACGCAGGTAAGGGCTTTGCCGTTGTTGCTGAACAGATTGGCAAGCTTGCAACAGACAGTTCGAAGTCGGCTGTTAATACAAGAGAACTGATTGTAAAGACTATGGAAGAAATTAACAAGGGTAATGAAATTACTACTTCTGTAGCAACAGCATTTGAAAATACTATTGAACAAATGCACGAATTTGCAGAAGTTGCTAAGTCAACTAATGAAACAGCTAAAAATCAAGCAGAAGCTTTTGCACAGATTGAGCAGGGTATTGAACAAATAGCAAGTGTTACACAAAATACAGCCGCTTCTTCAGAAGAAAGCTCTGCTATTAGTGAACAGCTTGCACAAAGAGCGCTTGAACTTGATAATCTTATCAAAGAATTTAAGCTTTATCAGGGTTAATAAAATATAAAAAGCTATTACAATAATGACTATGGGCATTGTTGTAATAGCTTTTTAAGTTATGAAGATATCAGTATTATATCAAACTGATATCTTATGGAAGTTTATTAACTAGGATGTTGAAATATCTTAATTAACTTATAAATGTAAAATATAAAAATGAAAAAAATTTTATTAAATACTTGACGTATGCAATTAGATTGTGTACAATATATTTATAACTTGATGAGTTGTTGTATTTTATTTTGGTATGGAAATGGGGAATGTTTGTGAATGATGATAAATATGCTGGGATAAGGCTTGATAATCAGCTTTGTTTTCCATTGTATGTCTGTTCAAAGGAGATTGTTAGGAAGTATAAGCCATTTTTAGATGAGCTTAATTTGACGTATACACAATATATTGCAATGATGGTGCTTTGGGAAAAGAAGGAAGTTACGGTCACAGAGCTTGGCAATAGACTTTATCTTGACTCTGGAACACTTACACCACTTCTTAAGAAGCTTGAGCAGAAGGGGTATGTTACAAGAAAGCGCATGGAAAGTGATGAGAGAAATGTTTGTATTTCTATCACAGCTAAGGGCGATGAGCTAAAGGAAGAAGCGGTTAAGATACCTAAAAAGATACGATGTTGTATGACACTTGACGACAATGAAGCTAAGGTATTATATTCTATATTGCATAAGGTGTTAGATAATTTTTAAAGTTATTTTTTAATTTGGGATATTGGCATATTTATATTGAAAAATAGTCAATTTCCCTGTGTTTTGTAGATACTTTATTGCGGAATATATAGAATAAATATTGTGATTTGATTAAAACTAATTATTATATAGAGTTTTTATTTATTCAAATACCGAATGAAAGCTTGTTATTGCACAAGAGATTAGCAATAGTCGTATAAACTATACACAACTTGTAGAGTATGGTTTGCATAGTTTATTGAATAATTAGTGAGTAAATTATTGTCAAATTTTTTCAAGTTAATATATTGTAAGCAATTTAATGGTGAACAATTCGTTTTACATTGTTAAAAATAGAGGTTATTATGAATATTTATGATTTTAACGCAGAAAATGTTTATGGAGATGAAATCTCATTAAGAGAGTATGAAGGAGAGGTACTTCTTATTGTTAATTCCGCAACACAGTGCGGGTTTACACCACAGTATGACGACCTTGAAAAAATTTATGAAAAATTTGCTGAACAAGGCTTTGATGTGCTTGAGTTTCCTTGTAATCAATTTGGAAAGCAGGCTCCGGGAAGTAATGAGGAGATAGCTACATTTTGTGATGCTAAGTTTGGACTTAAGTTTTCGAGATTTTCTAAGGTAGATGTAAATGGTGAAAATGCACTTCCACTTTTTAAGTTTTTACAAAATGAAAAGGGATTTGCAGGTTTCGATGAAGAACACCCACTTACACCTATAATAAAGAGTATGATGTTAAGAGAACACCCTAATTATGAAAATGAACCAGATATTAAGTGGAATTTTACGAAGTTTCTTATTGATAGAAATGGAAATGTAGTAAAAAGATTTGAACCAACAACTGATATGCACGTTGTTGAAGAAGCTGTCAAAGAGCTTTTGTAAATGTTAATATGAGCTGTTAGTTGTATGGCGGAATACTGACAGCCATAAAATAAAGTTTTATAATATAATTTTAAGTTACTATATCCGTCAAGAAAGAGGAAGAATATGGAAGTTAAAAACATTAACGAACAGGAATTTGAAAAGGAAGTATTACAGTCAGATGTGCCAGTATTAGTTGATTTTTGGGCAGCATGGTGTGGCCCATGTATGATGTTAGGCCCTATTGTAGAAGAAGCAGCAAGCGAAGTTAGTGGCGTTAAAGTTGTTAAGTTAAATGTAGATAATGCTGTTTCAACAGCTCAAAAATATAATGTTGTATCAATTCCAACACTTATATTGTTTGATGGTGGAAAAGAAGCTAAAAGAAGTGTAGGACTTATATCAAAAGAGCAAGTATTAGACCTTTTAAAATAATATTGTTTTAAAACTATAGTAAATAAATGTTTTGCTGTTTATGGAGTAACTACTTATAGTGATAGAAATGGAGAACTTTATGGTATATGATATAGCGATAATTGGAACTGGTGTGGCGGGGTTATCTGCTGCCATTAATGCTAAAGTGCGTAAGAAAAATATTATAATATTTGGAAGTAATAAGCTGAGTGATAAGCTTGTCAAGGCACATCAAGTTAATAACTATCTTGGAATGTATGGTATGACAGGGCAGCAAATGGCAGAAGCATTTTCTAGTCATATACAAGCTATGGGAATTGACATCACAGAAGATAGGATTACTAATGTTGTAAAAATGAAAGACCATTTTTCAATGCTATCTAAAGCTAACAATATGTATGAAGCCAAAGCAGTAATACTCGCTTGCGGAGTCAATTTTACAAAGCAAATAGATGGTGAAAGGGAGTTTCTAGGTAGTGGCGTAAGCTATTGTGCAACGTGTGACGCATTTGCATATAACAACAAGACAACTGTTGTAATAGGTTATGACAAGGAGCAGGAAAATGAAGCTGAATTTCTTACACATACAGCAAGTAAAGTATATTATATTCCAATGTATAAGCTAGAAAGTAAATTGAGTGAAAAAATTGAAATAGTTAATGGAACACCAGCCTGCATAAATAAAGAAGATGACAAGATGGTTGTTACATTTAAAAATAGTGAACAAGAAAGCATTGTGGCAGATGGAGTATTTGTACTTCGTGATAGTGTTTCAACAGACCAGCTTATAAATGGTATTGCTATTAAAGATAATCATATCGTAACTGATAGGCTTATGAATACAAGTATACAAGGCTGTTTTGCGGCAGGTGATATAGTTGGAAAGCCTTATCAATATATAAAGGCAGCAGGAGAAGGCAATGTTGCGGCACTGTCAGCGGCAGCATACCTTGATAATTTAGCAAACTGATACTCCAACTACTAAAGTCCGTTAAGTTCTTATATGCAATCTCTATATTTATTATAGTATATTATTATTTAACAACTATAATTTTTAGATTAGTGCTATCTATCTCATATATAAAGAAGTGGGGTTGATAGCACATTTTTGTAAATTTCTATATTTTGTATAAAATTTTTTTAGTGTGACAGCACGATTGTTTATATTGTAACAAAATTAATTTATGCTTTTTTAACGGTTTTTTAATTAGACCAATGGAATATAGAGTAGTACAATGATAGTTATAAATAAGTGGCGAAAAAACCATAGCTTGATGTGGAGAGTAGTCAGTCTAATAAAGCGGATTGTAAATGTCCGCTTTGTTGTTTTTGCTGAATTGATATGATATCATTGAGTAAAATTTATATACTCAATTTGAGTTTTTAAGGAGAATTGTATGGAGTTAAAATGGAAGACTTGTTTTCGGGCAGTTGTTACAGTGCTTGTTATATATGTGCTTATTAATTATTGGAACAGCTTTGCAAATATTGCAGGTGGAGTCTTGGGGGCAGTAATTCCGCTTATAGTGGGGGGGATTATGGCGTATGCTGTTAATATACTTATGTCCTTTTATGAGAATATATTTTCAAAGATATCGCTATTAGTAAGTAAGAATAAAGCAAATAATAACACAAATGGTAACACTCAAAAAAAGAGTGTAATCTCAAGTTTAAAAAGACCATTTTGCATGATATTAGCATATTTTAGTATTGTATTAATAGTATTTCTTATTATTCGTATGGTAGTGCCGGAGCTTATTGGTTGTATTGAGCTTTTACTTGATAAAATGCCTGCTGCCATAGACAATACGGTTAAGTGGGCAGAGCAAAACTTTGATATTAACAGTCTAGTACAGACGGATATACAAAAGTTTTTAGGAGATATTAATATTAAAGATACTATTATAAAGGGTGTTAATATATTGTTAAGTGGCTTAGGCGGAGCTATGGGGATTGCAACACAAGTAGTAACATCAATAATATCAACAACAGTTACACTTGCTGTAGCATTTATATTTTCAATATACATATTGTATTGGAAAGAAAAGTTAGGTAACCAGTTTACAAGGTTATTTAAAAGATATATACCTGACAAGATAACAAATAAGATATTCTATGTACTTGGTGTATTAAACAAATCTTTTAAGAGCTTTATTATAGGACAGTGTACAGAAGCCGTTATCTTAGGCGTGCTTTGTATGCTTGGAATGTTGATTTTAAGACTGCCTTATGCTGTAATGACAGGTTGTCTTATTGGGTTTACAGCATTAATACCTATTGCAGGTGCTTACATAGGAGCAGGTGTGGGAGCACTTATGATATTTACAGTATCACCGGTGCAATCAGTTATATTTCTTATATACCTTGTAATATTACAACAGATAGAAGGCAATCTTATTTATCCAAAGGTAGTAGGTTCTTCAATCGGGCTTCCGGGTATCTGGGTGCTTGCAGCAGTTACTGTTGGCGGCGGTGTAATGGGTATTATGGGAATGTTAGTTGCTGTACCAGTGGCTTCTGCAATTTATCAGATTGTAAGAGAAGATGTGAATAGAAAAGTTCCAGCATAGATTTTAATACTATTAAGTAATACTATTTCTTGTATTGTAATAAGCGGGAGTATTTAACTACAACTTTCTATATTTATATGATAATAACGTAAATTCATATAAATATAGGAAGTTGTTTTTTTATGGTAATTTATTGGTTTGTTTGCGCAAAACTTTTTTGGGGGAGCTGTTGTGATAACTTAAGAAATTTATGAAGTGTATTTCCCATAATAAAAGGTTATTGATAAGCAGAATAAAAAGTATGGAATCAATGAGAGTAGGTTTTTTATTGTTTTTCTGATATAATGTTGTTGTTAAATATATCATTATAAAGGCTGTAATTCTTTCATATTTTATGTAAACAACGAGCCAAAGTTTGTGATTATATACAACTTTGGTGACTGTTGTGATAACTTGAGAATTTGTAATAAGCCTAACTAAATGATGTAAGAAAGGAGAATTTATGAAAAAGAGAAAACAAGTTTTATCATCAATTGTTTTGTCGTTAATATTATTTGTGCAAGTGCTGTCTGGTTGTGGTAATAGTGCAAATAATAGTATTCAAAGTAATTCTACAGTTGCGACAACAGTTGAAGCTTCACAATCAGTTGAGAGTAGTTCAACGCAAAATGAGCTTAATCAAGCTATAGACAATGAGTCTGATATAGAAAAGGCGGAAAATGACACCGATAGTAATTCTGATACTGAATTACAAAATTCACAGACAGCTTCAAGTAAAGATTATACTTCCGCAAGTGTACCAGCATTTAACGGATACTTTTACGTTGAGCTTGATGGAAATGTACCATCATTTTCAGATAGTGAAAAGGTAACAACAGCATTTGAAAACTATAGTGAACTTGATGAGCTTAAAAGATGTGGCGTAGCTTATGCCAATATCTGTAAAGAAATTATGCCAACAGAAAAAAGGGGTGCAATAGGTTCAGTAAAGCCTACGGGGTGGCACACAATGAATTACCATGAACTTGTAGATGGGAATTATCTTTACAACAGATGTCACCTTATAGCATTTGAGCTTGCAGGTGAAAATGCTAATGTTAAAAATCTTATAACAGGAACACGTTACTTAAATGTAAAAGGTATGCTTCCTTATGAAAATTCAGTTGCAAAGTATGTTAAGTCAACTAATAATCATGTGCTTTATCGTGTAACACCTGTATTTGAAGGTGATAATCTCGTAGCAACAGGCGTTAAGATGGAAGCTTGGTCAGTTGAAGATAATGGTGCGGGAATTTGCTTTAATATATTTGTATATAACGTACAGCCGGGAATTGCTATCGACTATGCAACAGGTGATAGCTGGGTTGACAGTTCTATACAGATTATAGCTGATAGTAGTAGTTCGTCAAATGCTTCTACAATCGCAAACTCATCAACAAACAGTAGTGTTAAGACTTCTCAAAGTAATGTGTCTAATGAGCAAGTAGCTACATCTGAGCAAAAGGCACAAGAAGTTGCACAGCAAGTAGAAAAGGCGAAGCAAGAAGAAGTGTCACAAACAGCTTCTTCAAAAAATGATGATGTACAATCGGTAAATACAAGGCAGGAAAATCAACAGTTTGATACATTGCCAGCATTAGATGAGAAGCCAGTAGTTGACGATGATACAGAGGCAGCAGTAGTTGATGATGATACAAGTGGTTCAGGTGAAATGGTATGGGTCGCTTCGTCAGGCAATGGCAAGAAGTATCATTCTAATCCTAATTGTAGCAATATGAAAAATCCTAATCATGTGACAAAAGAACAAGCAATAGCAAGTGGAAAAACGGCTTGCTCTAAGTGCTATTGATTATTATGATAAATATATGTTTTGAGTTTATTTAGAGAATTTAATATACTTTATGAATTAGAATTTATTTTAAAAAAAGTGGTGAGTTGTGGCATGCTTGTATATAAATTAACAAAGTATATATATATACTAAAAATATAGTAAAAAGTTTCATTTATGGGATTACAAATCACAAAAAATTGTATATAATATAGGTGAGCCAAATCATCGTATAGATGATAGTAAGAAAGGAGTTTATATTTTTATGAGTACAATGGCAGACAAATTTGAAGAACTTGGAGTAATTCCAGTAGTAGTATTAAACGATGTAGAGGACGCACTTCCATTAGCTGAAGCTTTATATGAAGGTGGACTTCCATGTGCAGAAGTTACATTCCGTACAGAAGCTGCTGAAGAATCTATTCGTAGAATGCACGAAAAGTATCCAGATATGGTACTTGCAGCAGGTACAGTTCTTACAACTGAACAGGTTGACAGAGCAGTAGCAGCTGGTGCTTCATTAATCGTTAGCCCAGGCTTTGACCCAGAAATCGTTGATTACTGTATTTCAAAGAATATTGAAGTAGTTCCAGGTATCGTAACACCTTCAGAACTTGCACAGGCAGTTAAGCGTGGTCTTACAAGAGTTAAGTTCTTCCCAGCTGAAGCAGCAGGTGGACTTGCTATGATTAAGGCTATGTGTGCAGCTTATACTTCAGTAAGAATTATGCCTACTGGTGGAATTAATGCTAAGAATATCAAAGATTATCTTGCTTGTGACAAGATTTTCTGCTGTGGCGGAAGCTGGATGGTTAAGGGTGACTTAATCAAGGCTGGCGAATTTGACAAGATTAAGGAAATGACAGCAGAAGCTGTAGCTCTTGTTAAGGAAATTCGTGCCTAATAAGCTCAAGTTGATATAAGTAATATTTTTTGTATTACTTATATGGCGTACATAAAAGGTGCTGTAAAATCTTAGATTTACAGCGCCTTTTATTTTTTTTATTCTTTAATTTAGGTTGTGATGATAGCTGTAGGATATAACCATACAAACACCAGTAAAAGTACAGTTTCCTATATTTATATGCAATTACCGAACAAGTATGTTCGTTACTGTCATACAAATATAAACAACTGTTTTTTTAATGGTGCATTTACGCGAACAACGAGTCAAAGTCTGTGCTTGCACAAGACCTTGACGACTGTTGCTAAACTGAAAAACTTACGGAACGTGTTTAAAAGTAAATATGATTTTTGAAAAAGTATTTTCTGTGCATATATATACATACGAATAAAGTTAAAAGCTCTGCCACTGGTACGGCAAGCCAAGCTCCTGTTATTCCGAGAAAGTTTGGAAGGATAATGAGTGAAGCGGCTGTAAATACAAGTGTACGACAGAATGATATTATAGCAGACACCTTTCCATTTGAAAGTGATGTAAAGAAGCCTGATGAAACTATATTAATACCACTAAGTAAAAAGTTAATAGCAAATATTCTAAAACCAGTGTATGCAAGCTCGTAGGTTGCTGGTTCTTTAGTAAATACACCAATTATTACAGGTGACAACAAAATTGCGGCAGCAGTTATAATAACTGATGATATAGCAACGAAAATAAAGGAAACCTTGTAAATATTTCTTAATTCACTCTTACCATTTGCACCGTATTGAAAACCGATAATTGGTGCAATTCCGATTGAAAATCCCATATAAAAGGCATTGAATGAAAACTGCCCGTATAAAAGAATTGTAATAGCTGCAATACCATTTTCCCCAGCTAAACGCATAAGAATTATGTTAAACAAAAATGTCATAATAGAATTAGAGAGCTGAGAAACCATTTCAGAAGAACCATTATAACAAGCGAGTAACAATTCCTTAGGCATAAAATGAAACTTAGTAAAGTGAAGCTGTTTCTTTGAAAATGTAAAAAAGATTAATCCGGCAATAGCAGGAATACATTCGCCGATACCAGTAGCAAGCGCAGCTCCGGTTATACCCATATTACAAACAACGATAAATACATAGTCAAATACTGCATTGAAAATTCCCGCACAGATAGTAAGAGCAAGTCCTATAGCAGGGTGTCCCGCAGTTACAAGATAAGACTGAAAAAGTATTTGCAATATACAAGCACATACAAAGCATATATATGTACCTAAGTAGCTATTACAGTCGGCGAGCAAAAGGTCAGTTGCACCAAGAAAACGTGATATTGGTGTTAAGAATGTCTTTGTAAGTATAAGGATAATAATTCCAAGAACTACGCTAATTGCAACGAATAAAGACAAACTCTCACGAGCCTTTTGTACATTTCCTTCGCCGAGATATTTACTGATAATGGCATTACCACCAGTAGCAAGCATAGTTGCAATAGCGATAGCAATACCACACACAGGATATATAATATTGAGTGAAGAAAGTGCATTACTCCCAACAAAACGTGAAATAAAGATACCATCAATAATAGTATAAAGTGACATAAAAAGCATCATTATAATACATGGTATTGAAAACTTTAAAAGTTTTACAGGCGTAAAATGTTGATTAAGTGATTGACTCATATGAACCTCATTTCTTAAAATTTATGGATAGACAAAGGAATAACAAGTATAATAATATACTATAACGTTGTATTAATCGTCAAGTAGTACATAACGTAGATTTTTGGTAAGAATTTTAGAATAGCCGTAATATTTTGCAATAATCTTGTGTCTAATAAGTAGAAATGGAAAAACAATCTATAAGTATAAAAATAGAAAGCAGGTGAGCAATGAGTTTGAAAGAATATGACAATAAAAATATTTCACAAGATATAAAGGATAATAATATCGAAAATAATAATAATCCAAATGACGACAAGGAAGAATTGTGCGAAAGGCTTTTAAATCAATATGGCGATACGATGTTGAGAGTGTGTTATCAGTATTTAAAAGACTATCATCTAGCAGAAGACGCAGTTCAAGAAACATTTATTAAGGTTGTAAATAACTATAATTCATTTAAAGGCAACTCAACAGAAAAAACTTGGCTTACAAGAATTGCGCTTAATTGTTGTAAAAATATTATGCGTACACACTGGTTTAAATATGTGTATTCATCTATGACAGAAAGCAATTTTACTTTGCCGTCTAATACCCATAATAACTCTTGTAGTCAGGAGCATGAAAATGTGTTGGAAGCCGTTATGAGTCTTAAGAGAGCTGATAGGGAAGTCATAATACTTTATTATTATATGGAATTTTCGCTAAAAGAGATTGCACAAATCACAGGACAAGCTGAAAATACAATAAATCAAAGACTTCACAGAGCGAGAAAAAGGCTAAAAAAAGTTATGATGGAGGATATGTTATGAAAAAAAGTCTTGATTATGAACTTGAAAATATTACACTGTCAGAAGATTTAAGAAAAAAGATAAAAATGTCATTTAGGAATGATAATCTAAAAAAACCTAAAAATATTAATAATTTGAATAGAATGACAAAGGTTGCGCTTGCATTTTGTGCTATGCTTGTACTAAGTTGTGTCACAGCATTTGCAGGCTACTGTATAAGCAAGATAAATGTCAACGACAAGACGTTACCAGAGCTTGACAGTATGAGAATAGTAGAGGCTAATAAGCTTATTGGAAATGAAGATGAATACGGTTATGTGGAGAAAGCTTTTACTAATTATAAAAGTGTAAGTAAGGAGTTAAATCTTAATCTGTTAGACTCGCCACTTGCCGTAGACAATCCCTATATGCAGGTAAAGGTTGATACAAACAATACCGACTACATTATTATAAAAGTAGAAAATTATATACTAGGTGATACGAGCAATTATAGTTTAGTTGAAGACGTTAATCTGTATAATTGTGACCCAGGAGATGTATATTATTCTTCTGTTTCGTTAGAGGCAGCAGTGATATTAAGTGATGAGCAGTTAAGCATTGGTTGGAACACAGATTATCTTGGCTATTATGAATACGTTGAGTCGTATGTTTCGCAAAATGGTTATAAAGTAAATGTGATTCAAGAAACACTTGAAGGAGATTATTCCGATATAGTTACAAAGAAATGCGCTATCTTCGTAGCAGATGGTATACAGTATACAATTAAATGCGCAACTTCAATAGAAAATTTAAAACAAATAGTGGATAGTATGCAGTAAATGTTGTAGAATAATTTGATATATACTAAAAATAAATTGTTAATACACAAAGATAGGAGAGCGCATGCAAGAAGCAATCACAAGAAGTATATTTTTCTTCTTTGTATATTCATTTACAGGGTGGCTATTTGAAGAAATATATGCAGCGATAAAGTACGGAAAGTTTGTCAACCGAGGTTTTATAAATGGGCCACTCTGCCCACAGTACGGCATAATTATGCTGATTATGCTATACGATTTAAGGGACTTGAACCACCAACCCGTAATACAATTTATTGCGACAATGGTGCTTATATCCATAGTTCAGTATGTAACAGGTGCAGTATTAAGGCTCGTAACAGGAAGACGTTTTTGGGATTATTCAGATGACAAATGGAATATAGGCGGTCATGTAAGTGTAAAGAGTGTGCTTTTGTGGACTACAATTCTTATGCTTATAATTTGGCTTATGCACCCTTATGTGTATATTGTATATGAGATTATGCCTAAAGGAATTTTAAAAATAGTAGAAGCAGTTGTAATTGCACTATTTTTTATTGATTTATTTGTTACATTAGCAGTTTCTTTAAAATGGAAACTCAAAGGGGACATTTATGAAAATGTTGCCAGCTCACTTGAAAAAACAAAGCTTACAATAGGCGAAAAAGTTTTTGAGCATATCAAAAGAAGAATGTACAAGGCATTTCCAGAAATGGAGAGCCAAACTAAAAGCGATACAGATGGTTTTGGCGTTCCACACAATAGAGTGTTTGCACAAGGAATGTGTTTTGACAAGCTGTTTTGGGTGTTTTTTATCTGCGCCCTTTTGGGTGACTGGATAGAAACAGTATTTGTATGGGCGACAGCAGGACAGCTAATGAGCAGAAGCAGTCTTTTATATGGAACATTTAGTATAGTGTGGGGACTTGGCGGTGCCATCATCACAGGTGTATTGTATACATTAAAAAATAAAAACGACAGATATATATTTATTGGTGGCTTTTTCATGGGTGGCGTGTATGAGTACAGTTGTAGCGTATTTACAGAAGTAGTATTTGGAACAAAGTTCTGGGACTACAGCCATTTGCCATTCAATATAAATGGTAGAGTAAATATGCTATTTTGCTTCTTTTGGGGAGTGGTAGCGATAGTGTGGATAAAGTTCTTATATCCGAAGATGAGTAAAATAATAGAAAAAATACCACCAGTTACAGGAAAGTTGTTGACTTGGCTTCTTATTATTTTAATGTCACTTGATATAGGTGTGTCATCATTAGCACTATCAAGATACACAAGCCGCAAAAACGGCGAACCCGCCCAAACATCAATAGACCAATTCCTAGACAACACCTACAACGACCAATTCATAGAAAAAATATATCCAAATATGACAATGGCAGATTAAAGAAACAACATAATAACCTTTCAATATAATCAAACAAGTCATCACTTTTATTGTAAGGAGTGATGACTTGTTTGTGTTTATACTAATAACGAGCTAAAATTAGAACTTGTACGAAATCTTAACTACTGTAGCGATAGTTTGAAAAACTTGCAGGCAATATTTTGTATAGTTTAATTGCTAGTACACTATTTCTAATAAATTCAAGATAGCAGTAATATTGTTATAAATAAGTGGCAAAAACACCATAGATTAATATGGGCTGAAAGTAACGAAAATAATTGATATAACTATACAAATAAGTTAATTGTGAGTGTTTATTTAATTAATAGATTTGATAAATAACAAGTTTAAGATATATAAAAAATTCAAGATTGACTATTAAAGTAATTTTTGAGTTCTATATTTTAAGAAAAAATATTAAAATTTAAACCACTACAAGCCCACAAAAATGTAGATAGGCAAGCGGAAAAAGGGTGTATATTTTGGTGGCATATGGTAAGTGTTTAGAAACTCTTAGATAAGCTATAGAAATCAGGGGAAATTGCACAGGACGCGCAATTTAGGAAAAAGCGACACGACGTCGCTTTTTTTCCGCCCCGTTCGTAAAAAAACTAAAATTAAGCTTATCTTAGAGCCTCTTAACACTTATCCATCAGCCCATCAAAATATACTCCTTTTTCTGCTTGCCCATCAACAACACTACTCCCTACTCCAACGACCAGAAGCCCCACAAGGAAGCACTAGTCCATTGCTTGTAACAGGAAGTCCAACTTCTTGCGAGTCAACCTTTCCCTTAAACTTCTTCAACTCTGTAGAAATCATATAACTTAATACAGCAGGTTGAAGTCCAGTTGTATATGAGTTAATAAGGAAAAATAAAGGCTCATCAGTAAGAAGCTGTGCGCAAAGCTGAACAAGTGGATAAATAGCTTCTTCAATCTTCCAAATTTCACCTTTAGGGCCTCTACCGTAAGATGGTGGGTCCATAATAATACCATCGTAGTGATTACCACGTCTAATTTCACGTTGAACAAACTTAACACAGTCGTCAACAATCCATCTAATAGGCTTGTCAGCAAGGTCAGAAGAAACAGCATTTTCCTTTGCCCAATTAACCATACCCTTAGAAGCATCAACATGAGTCACATTAGCACCGGCTGCCGCACAAGCAAGAGTAGCACCACCCGTATATGCAAAAAGGTTAAGCACCTTTATTGTCTTATCTGGATTAGCTTTTTTCTCGTCAGCAATCTTTTTACCAAACCAGTCCCAGTTAGTAGCTTGTTCAGGAAAAAGTCCAGTGTGCTTAAAGCTAAAAGGTTTTAAGTTAAATGTAAGTTGATGTTCAAAAGATGGCGAGTTGTAGTGAATTTGCCACTGTTTAGGCAAGTCAAAGAACTCCCATTCGCCACCACCCTTGTTACTTCTGTGATAGTGACCATTCATTTTAGTCCAACCCTTAAGTGTCTTAGGTGTATCCCATATAACCTGTGGGTCAGGTCTTACAAGTGTAAAGTCGCCCCATCTTTCAAGCTTTTCGCCGTTAGATGTGTCAAGCACTTCATAATCTTTCCAATTATTTGCAATAAACATAAAAACTCCGTTCCGCCAAAAGGCATTGTATTTTAAATAAGATTTCATTTTTACTGTATAAATCGTACATATTATATATTAAAAATACAAAACAGGCAACTAACTTTTATTTGAGTTTTAGTATTTCGCAAAATAATAAATTGTAGTGGGATATCAGAATTATATAAAACAATGAATGCACCATTTAAAAAATAATAATTCATGTTTGTATGAAATTAGCGAACATACTTGTTCGATAAGGGCATACAAATATGGATTGTTGGTTTTTCACTGGTGTGTGAATGTTTTATATAATTTTGATATCTTAGTCAGAGTCTAAATTATAAAATATAAAAACTTAATTTATTTGTTCTCATCTTGATATGATTTTTGAATGGTTCGTCTATTGTATACAAGGTGAAGATACATTGCGTCTTGAGCTTTTACTGGATTATGAGAAGCAATAGCATTAGTAATTTCTCTATGCGTTTCAATAGTTTCAGTCTTAAGGCGATTGCCAGTTGTTTCTACAAAAAGAGGTATTGAACTGTTAATCACTGGGATAAGTCTTGGAACAACAACATTTTTACTGCTCATAGCAATAGCAGTATGAAAATCAATATCTTTTTGAGTATGGTCTTTTTTCTCTATTAAAAGCTGTTCAACTTCGTCACATAAATCAACAATTTTTCTAATATCGTCATCATCAGCATTTGTAGCCGCCATAGCTGCAATAGATGGTTCTAATAAAAAACGAACTTCTAAAAGGTCGTGTACAAGTTTTTCCTTATTTCCAATAAAAGTAAAACCTAACGGGTCATCAACCATTCCGGGGGTAGAAGCGACATAAGTTCCCGAGCCTTGTTTGATTGTTACAATATTTCTTGAAGCAAGAAGCTTCATAGCTTCTCTTATAGAACTTCTTCCGACAGCAAGTCTTTCAGAAAGAATAGATTCATTTGGAAGTCTGTCACCGGGGTGGAGATTTTCTTCAAGTATAAAAGCAATAATATCTTCTGAAATTTTTTGTGGAAGACTTTTTTCTTCTACAGATAAATTCATCATATGAATTACCTCATTTCTAATTAGTTAATTTACATAAATAATATAATAATTTTTTGTAAAAGAAAAGTCAAATCGTCAATATGCACAAAAAAGTGTTCTAAAATTATGTAAAAATATAGTATTGATTTTTGATGTAAAAAAATATATAGTAAATTCATCAGATGAATTTCGAAATAAATCTAAAAAAATAGCAAAAAAATGGTTTTATAATAAAAAAATATTTAAATAGGTCAGATGTATTTGAGGCGTTTGTTAAAATATCTGATGAATTAAGGAGGTAAATTATGGTTGAAACAACATTTTCTGGAGAACCAACTAGAGTTATAATTTCAGCTATTGTAGGAATTGTGTGTCTGCTTGTATTAATTATAAAATTCAAACTACACCCTGTAATTTCTATGATGTTATCAGCAGTTATAATAGGAATTGGTGCAGGAATGCCACTTAGTACAATTACAGATACAGTAGAAAAAGGCGTTGGAAAAACCTTGCAAGGAATTGCACTACTTGTTGGTCTTGGTGCTATGTTTGGCGGTATATTAGAAGTAAGTGGTGGAGCACAAAGGATAGCTAGTACCTTAATTGATAAATTAGGGCAAAAGAAAGCTGGTTGGGCATTAGGAATTACAGGTTTAGTAATTGGTACAACAGTATTTTTTGAAGCAGGAGTTGTTGTACTTATACCTTTAGCATTTAGTGTGGCTAAACAAACTAAGAAGTCAACATTATTTTATGCAGTTCCACTTTTATCAGGGCTTGCAAGTGGTTATGCGTTTGTACCACCGTCAGCCGGCTCAGTGCTTACAGCTAACACATTAGGCGTTAATCTTGGAACGATGATTATGGTTGGTGTTCCAGTCGCCCTTGTATGTATGATAGTTTCAGGTGTAATATGGGGAAAGTTTATTGGTGAGAAGATATTTACAAAGCTTCCTGCCAATGTAGAAGAAGTTCACGATGATGGAAAAGAACTTCCACCTTTTGGACTTGTTGTTTCAGTAATACTTATACCTCTTGTTCTTATATTAATAAGCACAATATCACAGTATATGCCAATTAATGAAAATGTAAAAAATATATTAGGTTTTATTGGCAAACCATTTTTTGCATTAACAGTTGCAATTCTTGTATCAATGTATTTTCTTGGTATAAAAAGAGGATTTTCAGCAGAACAGTTAAAGAAAATATTAGACCATTCATTAAGACCCGTTGGAATGATACTTCTTGTAATTGCAAGTGGTGGTGTTATAAGATGGATGCTTCAAGATTCAGGACTTGGAAATATTATCGCACCAGCCCTAGAAAAAAGCGGTATGCCATTAATAATAGTTGCATTTTTAATAGCTCTTTTTGTAAGAGCATCGGTTGGTAGCTCAATAGTTGCAATGACTATGGCTTCTGGAATTATGGCTACAATGCCAGCAGTAATGGCAACAAGTGTTTTATATAGAGCAGCAATGTGTTGTGCGATATGTGGTGGAGCTACAGCATTAAGCCATGTTAATGACGCAGGCTTTTGGCTTGTTGGAACTTTTCTTGAAATAGACGAAAAGACAACATTAAAGTCATGGACTGTTATGGAAACTATAATAGGTATTACAAGTCTTGTAATGGGATTTATTATTTCAATATTTGCATAAATTATGCAGAAATGGAGCGCAAAATGATTAATATTCCAGTGTATTTAAGAAGTTTAAATGACGCAAAACATTTGGTTATGGTAGCTGAAAGTTGTAGTATGGACGTTGATTTGGTTTGCGGAAGATATGTTGTTGATGCAAAATCAATGCTTGGTGTATTTAGTCTGCCACAGTTTGATAATGTTGAAATGTTGGTAGATGAAAATCAAGCTGATGATATACGTTGTAAACTTGAAGAATTTAAGCTTATAAAAAAATAAAATAAAGGAGTAAAAAAATTATGGAATTAGTAAGTCAGGAAATGAGAAAACTCGCACCAGAGCTTGACCCTCTGCGTATTGGAACAGGTTGGAAAAAGGAAGACCTTGACAAAGTACAGGTATTAATAGAAAGTACTTATGGTGACAGCCATCCGGGAAGTGGACATTTGAATATTCTTGTAGAAGAAGTAAGAAAAGGTGTGGCAGACGAAAATGGATTTGGTGCAAAATATTTTTGTACAGATATATGCGATGGAGAAAGTCAAGGAACAGATGGTATTAACTATAGTCTTGCAAGTCGTGAAATGATAGCAAATATGATTGAAATACATGCAAATGCAACACCATTTGACGCAGGTGTATATCTTTCAAGTTGTGACAAGGGCGTTCCGGGCAATCTTATAGGAATGATGAGAGTTAATATACCATCAGTATTTGTACCGGGTGGAACTATGAATGCAGGGCCAGAAATGCTTACACTAGAACAACTTGGTATGTATAGTGCAAAATATGAACGAGGTGAGATTGACAAAGAAAAGCTTGATTGGGCGAAATGTAATGCTTGTCCTAGCTGTGGTGCATGTTCATTTATAGGAACAGCTTCCACAATGCAGATTATGGCAGAAGCACTTGGACTTGCACTCCCAGGAAGCGCACTTATGCCAGCAACAAGTCCTGACCTTTTAGAATTTGCAAGACAGGCAGGAAGACAAGCAGTAAAACTTGCAACTATGGAAAATATGAGACCATCAGATATTGTAACAATGGATAGTTTTGAAAATGCTATTTTAGTTCATGCAGCGATTTCAGGTAGTACAAATTGTCTTCTCCATATTCCAGCTATAGCACATGAACTTGGAATTGAGATTACAGGAGATACATTTGACAGATTACACAAAAATGCTAGATATTTACTTGATGTAAGACCTGCAGGACGTTGGCCAGCAGAATGTTTCTATTATGCAGGTGGAGTCCCAGCAATTATGGAAGAAATAAAACAACACCTTCATCTTGATGTTATGACAGTTACAGGTAAGACATTAGGTGAGAACTTAGAAGAATTAAAAAACAATGGTTTCTATGAAAAGTGTGATAAGTGGCTTCAAGAATTTAATAAACGATATAATATAAATATTACAAAAGAAGACATAATAAGACCATATAATAAAGCAATAGGAACTGATGGAAGTATTGCCGTATTGCGTGGCAATCTTGCACCAGAGGGAGCAGTAATTAAACACACAGCTTGCCCTAAAGAAATGTTCAAGTCAGTGTTGCGTGCAAGACCATTTGACAGTGAAGAAGAATGTCTTGACGCTGTTTTAAAGCATAAAGTTAATAAAGGTGATGCCGTATTTATACGTTATGAAGGCCCTAAGGGAAGTGGAATGCCAGAGATGTTCTATACATCAGAAGCTATAAGTAGTGACAAAGAGTTGGGAAAGAGCATTGCACTTATAACAGATGGTCGTTTCTCAGGAGCTTCGACAGGTCCAGTTATAGGTCACTGTAGCCCAGAAGCCGTAGATGGAGGCCCAATAGCACTTGTAGAAGAAGATGACTTAATTGAAATTGATGTTATGGAGAGAAAGCTCAATATAATAGGCGTAAAAGGCGAGAAAAAGACAATGGAAGAAATTGATGAAATATTAAAAGAACGCCGTAGAAACTGGAAACCTAGAGCGCCAAAGTACACAAAAGGCGTGATGAGATTATTTAGTCAACACGCAGCAAGTCCAATGAAGGGTGCATATTTAGAATACTAATTTTATATTAAATAAAGGGACTGTCGCATTAAGAAAATTTTATACAAAATATAGATATTTAGCAAATAATTCTATGTATTGTATAAATTTTCGTTAATGCGGCAGCTTTTTTGTTTTATTTAAAGTTTGTACTTATATAAGAGTTTGATAATCGTAGCAATTACTTGAGAAACTAATTAATTTCCTACTGACAGACCATGCTTAATTATGTTAAAATATTTTTCATCAAATTGCTAAATGGCATATTTTAACATTATCAAGTATAAAATGCCACAGTAGCAATTAACTAAGCTAAAAAGAAAGGACAAAAGGAATGTTAAAAAATTACAAATTATCATATCTGCCAAAAGATATAGCAGCAGGTATAATTGTAGCACTTGTTTCAATTCCAATATCAATGGGATATTCACTTGTAGCAGGACTTCCAGTTGTTTACGGTCTGTACGGTTCACTTTTACCTATACTTGTATTTGGGTTAATATCATCGTCACCACAGTTCGTATTTGGCGTTGACGCAGCTCCTGCCGCACTTGTAGGTGGTGCAATAGCGACACTCGGCATAACAGCAGAAAGTAGCGAAGCTATGAAAATAGTTCCACTTATCACACTGATTACGTCAGCTTGGCTGTTACTCTTTGCGATATTTCGTGTAGGAAGATTTGTTAAATTTATATCAACTCCAGTAATGGGCGGTTTTATCTCAGGCGTTGGACTTACTATTATCTTAATGCAAGTTCCAAAACTTTTTGGCGGAAAGGCAGGAACTGGCGAGGGCATTGAACTTGTTATTAATATAGTAAACCAACTCGATAAAATTAACATTTTATCAGTTATATTAAGTGTAAGTACAATTACTATAATAATGATATCTAAAAAATACATACCCAAAGTGCCAATGTCAGTTATATTAATGTTTCTTGGCGCAATAATTTCAGCAGTATTTCATATAGAAGATTATGGAGTTGCAATGCTTCCTAATGTAGAGCCGGGACTTCCTAAAATATCACTTCCCGACTTTAGTTATCTAATGAGTGATACAAAGACAATAGTAATACAAAGCCTTATAATTGCTATCGTTATTGTAGCTATAAGTTTGCTGTCAACCAATAATTACGCATTAAAATATGGCTACAAGGTCAATAACGATAGAGAGATATTAGCTTATTGTGCGGCAAATGTAGCTTCTTCTGTAAGTGGCTGTTGCCCCGTAGGTGGAAGTGTTTCAAGAACAGGGATAGCCGACCAATTTGGAGTAAAGTCACAAATGATGTCGGTAGTTGCAGCACTTACAATGCTTTGCTTGCTTTTATTTGGAACTTGGTTTATAAAATATCTTCCCGTTCCAGTATTAACAGGTATCGTTGTCTGCGCCCTTTATGGTATACTAGAAATAAAAATGGCAAAGAAGCTTTTAAAATCTGATAGAACTGAATTTATGATATTTGTTGCCGCATTTTTAGGAGTATTGTTACTTGGAACAGTTTATGGCGTTGCTATCGGTGTAATTCTTTCATTTATAGCAGTTATAATAAAAGCCGTAACTCCACCTCGTGCATTTCTAGGTATAATTCCGGGGCAAAGAGGATTTTTTGACCTTGCAAGAAATAGAAACGCAAAAGTAATAAGAAATGCAGTTATATATAGATTTAGTGGTTCATTATTCTTTGCAAATATAAATACATTTCAGGAAGAAATAGAAAATTCAATCAAAGACGATACAAAATGTTTTGTCGTAGACGCAACAGGTATTACAAATATTGATATAACTGCGGCAGATAGACTTATGATTATAAACGATAAGTTAAGAAGCAAAGGAATAGATTTTTACATAACAGGACATGTTGGAAGTGTCAACGACCAGTTGCGAGCATTGGGAGCTGAAAAGCTTGTTGATGAAGGTGTTGTAAGAAGAACAGCTTCGCTTGCACTTAGAAATTCGGGCATAGATAAGCCGTATCCTTATGAGGGTGATGAAAATGACACCAATACAAGTATCATTGAAACAAATGAGCAGCTTGCCGAGATAGAATGGGCATTTGGTGATGACGCAGATGCTAAGATGGAACAGTTTGCAAAAGAAATGCTTGATAGTCTTGTCGAAAGCATAAAGCAATTAGAAAATACCGAAAATGCAGATATTCAAGATGTAATAATAAAAGAAGCTGAAAAGAATGCTTCTTGGGGAAGATTTGGTCTTTATGATGAAGACGAACTTCTTGAAAGAATTGAAATGCACTTATCAGAGCTTGCCATTACATCACATGATGCTGAAGAACTCGAAGCTAAGATTGAGCAGAGAAGAACAGTTATTGAGCATAAGATTAACAAATTAAATCCAGATGCTTTTAATATGCTTAGCAAACACAGAAAAGATATGTTAGAACATTTTAAAAATAAAAATCCAAAGGCTTATGAACACATGGTTCAAAGAAGAAAAGAACATATTGAAAGAATGGAAAAAACTAATCCTGAGCTTGCAGAAAAGTTTAAAAAGCTGTATAACCATAAGTACTAATTAATATTAAAAAGTGATGGCACTTAGAAATGAGGAATTTGTGAATATTTTAAATGCTGAAAAAATAAGTAAAACATTTGGTGAAAAAGAATTATTTAATCAAGTAACACTTGGTGTAAATGACGGTGATAAAATAGGCGTTATCGGTGTAAACGGAACCGGAAAATCTACATTTTTAAAGATAATAGCAGGAATTGAAGCACCAGACGAGGGGCAAATTGTAAAGGGCAGAAGTGTTACAGTAGAGTATCTGCCACAGACACCAGAATTTCTTGAAAATGATACAATTATAAGCTATGTAATAAGGGGTAAGAAAAATAGTAGCGAAGCACAGGCAAAGACTATTTTAAACAAGCTTGGAATAAGTGATTTTGAAGCTGATATTAATACATTGTCAGGCGGTCAGAAAAAAAGAATTGCACTTGCCAGAGTGCTTGTAGAGCCAGCTGAAGTGTTAATACTTGACGAGCCAACCAACCATCTTGATAACGATATGGTTATATGGCTTGAAAATTATATCAAGAAATTTAAAGGTGAGCTTATAATGGTTACACATGATAGATATTTTCTTGACAATGTAACAAATAGAATAGTAGAGCTTGACAAGGGTGGACTTTACAGTTATGAAACAAATTACTCTGGTTTTCTTGAACTGAAAACTCAAAGAGAAGATATGGCAAGAGCAACAGAAGCTAAGAGAGCTAATATTCTTAGAACAGAGCTTGAGTGGATAAGACGAGGTTGTAAAGCACGTTCAACAAAGCAACAGGCAAGAATAGACCGTTATGAAGATATGAAAGAAGCTTCAAGAAAGGCAAGAGCGAGCTTTGAAAAGCAATCCCTTGAGATGAGCTCAGTGTCTACAAGACTTGGTAAAAAGACAATCGAAGTAAAAAATGTTTCAAAAAGCTTTAATGGTGTGACATATATCAACGACTTCACATACATTTTCTTAAAAGACGACAGAATAGGTATAATAGGTCACAACGGTTGCGGAAAGTCTACACTAATGAAGATAATTACAGGACTTGTTAAGCCAGACAGTGGTAGTGTAGAAATAGGAGAAACTGTAAAGATTGGCTACTTTATGCAGGAAAATGAACCACTCGATGAAAGTCTTAATGTACTTGAATATGTTAAAAATATTGGAGAATATGTAAGAACAACGACAGGGCTTATAACTGCGTCACAGATGTGTGATAAGTTTTTATTTACACCTAAAATGCAGTGGACACCAATATCAAAGCTATCTGGTGGTGAAAAAAGACGACTCTACCTTTTAAGTGTTTTAATGAGTGCGCCAAATGTACTTATCTTAGATGAGCCAACAAATGATTTAGATATAGAAACTTTAGAGATTTTAGAGGACTATCTTGACTCATTTGCGGGAATAGTAATTACAGTATCACATGATAGATATTTCCTTGATAGAATAGTTGACAGAATATTTGCATTTGAAGAAAATGGAGTGTTAAAACAGTACGAGGGTGGCTTTAGTGACTATTATGAAAAACGAGTTTCTTCTATATATAATGCGTCAGATAACGTAAAAGCAATTCAAGTGGCTTCGCCATCAACTGAAAATGCAGATACAGCACAAGCTAAGAAAAAGTATGTGAATGAGCATAGCAAAAAATTAAAGTTTACTTATAAAGAACAAAAAGAATATGAAACTATAGATGATGACATAGCAAAGCTTGAGTCAGAAATAGAAAAGCTAGATGAACAAATAGCCGAGTCAGCAAGTCAGTACAGTAAGTTAAATGAGCTTATGAAAGAAAAAGCTGAAAAAGAAGAAGCACTAGAATACAAAATGGACAGATGGGTATACCTAAACGACCTAGCAGAACAAATATCAGCACAATAAGTATAGTAATTATTTGCGGTCACGTTCGGCGTCAAAACATATTTTGTATTGCAATAAACTTCCGTAAGATAGCAATAGTATATAAACAATAAATGCACCATTAAAAAGAACAAGTTACTGTATTTGTGTGCTTACATCGAACATACTTGTTCGATGAGGGCATACAAATGCAGTTACTTGTTCTTTTTCTGGTGTGTGCTTGTTTATATACTATTGCTATCTTCAAAACCTAAAATGCAAAATATGAAAACAATCAAAATTGTTTTTGAAAAAGAACAATATTTACTGTTGATTTTCTATACTTATTCATGTATACTATCAATTGCTGTGACATGATAGCTGTGAAGCGTGAGGTTGCTACGACACAATTACAATAGTAATACAGCCGCAGGTTTTCCGTGGAGCGAATGTCAAAGTCAATACATGAGGTATTGACGCTAGAATCTGGCGACAAGTCACTGTACAAATAATCATCTGCAATCCGCAGAAATGACACGTAGTAACTAATGATTTCAATTGTTGAATGAGACGTTATGATACACGTGGGAGTGTGTACAGTCACCGCTTGTCGTACTTATAAATTAGAAAGTGCGAAAAGGAGGCGACTTTTTTTATGGCAAATCAGGTAATCAGAATTACATTGAAAGCCTATGATCATCAGTTAATTGATCAGTCAGCAAAGAAAATCATCGAAACTGCTAAGAAGACAGGAGCACAGGTAAGTGGTCCAGTACCTCTTCCAACAAAGAAGGAAGTTGTTACAATTCTTAGAGCTGTTCACAAATATAAGGACTCAAGAGAACAGTTTGAACAGAGAACTCATAAGAGACTTATCGATGTTTTACAGCCATCTCAGAAGACTGTAGATGCTTTATCTAAGTTAGAGATGCCAGCTGGCGTATTCATCAATCTTAAGATTATGAACTAATCTTTAGAATTAACATTTTTTCATTATTAAGTGTAATAATCCTGAAGGGTTTAATATAGAAGCAACAAACATCAGTGGTGTAGGTTCCACTTATATTAGCTGTTCTAGGATGACAAGATGCGCTGACAATATGTATATCATCTTGTCCGCTGTAGATTAAACAGGAGGAAAATCAATGAAGAAGGCAATTTTAGCTACAAAAGTCGGAATGACTCAAATCTTCAACGAAGACGGTGTTTTAACACCTGTAACTGTTCTTCAGGCTGGTCCTTGTGTTGTTACACAAGTAAAGACAGTAGAAAACGACGGTTACGATGCAGTTCAGGTTGGTTTTGCTGACATTAGAGAAAAGTTAG
>URYE01000019.1 GCA_900551945.1 uncultured Eubacterium sp.
TCATCTTTATTTATTATTTCAACTTCTACATTTTCCATAGGAAATCCTATTGAACCATATCTCTTCTTTTTTGCATTTTCAGCAGATATAACTGGTGATGTTTCTGTTAATCCATATCCTTGAACAACTTCAATTCCTAATTCATTAAATCCTTGTGCAACTTTCTTGTCTAATGGTGCTCCTCCTGAAATTATAAATCTCATTCTTCCACCAAGTGCATCTATTACATCTTTAAATAGTTTTCTCCTAACATCAATATGAAGTTTTAATAAACAATTACTTAATTTTTTTGCATTATTTATAAGTTTTGTTTTTCCTTTTTTCTCTATTTCTTTTTCTATATTTTTATAAATTGCTTCAACTAATAATGGAACTCCTACAAATAAGGATATTTGATATTCTTTTAAATTTTGTGCTACATATCTTAATCCATCTGGAAATGCTGTTTTAGCTCCAATTGCAATCATTACTATCATACATGTTGATCCAAATATATGATGAAATGGTAAAAATGCTAAATTGTTATCTGTTGGTCTCATATCTTCAACCAATAACATTGCATAAACATTTGATGCTATATTTGTGTTTGACAACATTACAGCTTTTGATTTTGATGTTGTTCCAGATGTGAATAATAATATTGCCATTTTATCATTGTCTATTTCACAATTTACATATTCATTGTTTCCATTTTTTAATATTTCTGCACCTTCTTTTTTTAATGTCCAGAAATTCTTATATCCTTCTTGTTCTGTCATACAAACATATTCTTGTAAATTTGTTTTTCCATTTTGTTTTATTTTTTCTATATTGTCAATGTATTTTTCATCAAATACTATAACATCTGCTTTACTTCTTTCTAAACAACTTTCTAACTCATCAACTTGCAATTCTTTGTCTAATGGTATTGAAACAATTCCTCCTAACAGATTTGATAAATGTGCTACTACCCATTCATATCTGTTTCTTCCAACAATTGCTACTCTTTTGTTTTTTAATCCCATATCATATAATTTTGTTCCAAATTCATTAACATCTTGTAATAATTTTTTATATGTTATACTTTCATAACTTACTTCTTTTTTCTCATTTTTATGTTTTATTACAAATGCTACATTTTCAGCAAATTTTTTTGCTGAATTATATACTATTTCTTTTATATTTTTACAGTTTACTGATTCAAAATATCTTTCCATATTTATTCTTCCTTTCATTAAACCAAAAATTAATCTAGTTTTCAATACTAGATTATCATATTTGATATATCTTTGTCAATAAACTGACCATACTTTCAATAAAATATTTCGACAAGTTTTTTCTATTTTTATTGAATTTCCTTCTATTTTAATATATAATTTTAAAGATATTATTTTTACAGATTGGAGATAAAATGGAATATTGGAGTGTTGAAGATTATAAAAACTTTGCTAATAATAAAATAAAAAAAAGTAAATATAGAGCAAATAAGACTTCTATTGATGGTCATACTTTTGATAGCAAAAAAGAAGCTGATTATTATTGTGAATTAAAATTGAAATTACAGGCAAAAGAGATTAATGGCTTTTGCTTACAGCCTACTTTTATGCTTGCACCTGGTCTAAAATATAAAGCTGATTTTATTGTTTTTAATACTGATAATTCTTATGATGTTATTGATGTTAAAGGTATTAGAACAAAAGAATATATTACTAAAAAGAAAGTTTTTGAAGATAAATATAATATGAAAATTACGGAAATTTAAAAAATATGCAGAGCATGATAATATCACACTCTGCATATTTTTTACTTTTTGTTAAGTTTGGAAATCAACTTGCGAAGATCCAGCAGACCTTTTTCTGCCTTTGCATCAATAGGAATAAACTTGCCCCTCTTTTTGCTAAAGACATTGAGCTGGACATTTTCGCCAGCAAGGATAATGTTCTTAAGCTTTGCATTGCGCTCTTCGCCACAGACAGCGTATCCAATAACTGTTTGAGCATTGTCCCTCAGCAGTTCTAGATCACCATTTTTGGCTATGCGTGCAAAAACAGCATCATAGTCTACAGTCCCACGAATCCGCATCAAATCCTCAGTGTCCAAAAACACCAGAACTTTTGCCTTTTCATTCATGTTAATTTCGTTTTCCATTGCCTTTTCCTCCTGTAAGTTTTACATATGAGTTTCTTTGTGTACATATTTGAGTTCTCTACTCAAACGTTTTTCATTATATCATATTTTTTTATTATTGTCAACCATTTTTACAGTTTTTAGGGAATTATTTTACATATTCATTTAATGGTTTTATTTTAAAATTCAATTCTCCAAATTCACATGTTGGAACATATCCTGGCTTTGAATTTATAACATCTGGAATTCTATTTACAATTGATGCACATGTAAGTTCTACTGTTGCTGGTTTTGCAACAACTATTGTTGTTTCTGGTTCACCATAAATTGTCCATTCATTTTTGTCATATTCATCTGGCGCATACACTTTTCCTATACATTCACTTTCAATTGTAATTCCTTCTTCTGTTTCTGTTGTAACGACAGCACTCATTCCTGTTGCATCTCCTGCTTTTACCGTCATTCCTAATGTTGATGAGTATAAATCTTCTCTATATGTTTGTGGTACACATTTTTGTCTTTGTGATTTTACTGTTAATCCTAATTTTTCACATAACCAACCATTTACATTCCACATATATGATGGCAGATAATCTCCACTTTCAACTATTTTTTGTCTTTCTTCATCTGATATTCTATCAACAGATGCTACTTCTTTGTCAAAGTCTTCTAATGTAAGCCCTGCTCCATGTGCCTTTGCTAATGCTATTCCATATTCTTCTACATTATAACTTGAGCTTCCTTTTATTTTTGTTATTTTTTGAGTTGATCCTGCTATTGATGAAATTAATTGTCCCCAATAAATATCTTGATATCCACTTCCTGTTATTGTACAATTATTTTTCTTGGCAAGTTCATCAATTTTCTTTGTTAATGTTGGATTTGAATTTTCTGGATAAAATGCTTCTTCACATGTTGTTATTGCATTTAACCCTAATTCTGCACATAACATTAATGGATTTTCTAAATCTTTTATTAGGCTCATTGTTGTTACTATTACTATATCTGGTCTTGTTTCTTCTAGCACTTTTCTTGCATCTTCTGCACTAACAACTTTTACACCTTTATTTTCTGTTCCTAATATTTCGCCTATATCTTTTCCTATTACTTTTGGATTTATATCAATTGCTCCTACTATTTCTCCACCTTTTTCATGCACATATCTCATTGTGTATAAACTCATTTTGCCTACACCATATTGAACAACTTTAACTTTTCTTTCCATAGAAAGACCTCCTTTAAAATTATTTTTCTATTATAATTGTAACTGGTCCATCATTGATTAGTTCTACTTTCATATCTGCTCCAAATATTCCTTTTTGCACTTCTATATTGTTTAATTCACATTGATTACAAAAATATTCATATAGTGGATTTGCTTCTTCTGGTCTCGCAGCCTCAATAAATGATGGTCTATTTCCTTGAGAACAATCTCCATATAAAGTAAATTGAGATACTATTAGCAATTTTCCTTTTACATCTTTTATGCTTAAATTCATTTTATCATTTTCATCTGAAAATACTCTTAAATTGCATAATTTTTTAACTAAATAATCTGCTTGTTCTTTTGTATCTCCTACTTTTATTCCTATTAGTACTAAAAAGCCTTTATCTATTTTTCCAATTATATTTCCATCTACTTTTACTTCTGCTTTTTTGACTCTTTGAACTACTAGTTTCATTTTGCTATTCCTTTCATTTGCTATATTTATTGTTGATCTGAATTACTTTCTTCACTTGCTTTTTCTCTTTCTGTATTATCTTCTCCAGATACTTTTTCTTCTACAATTTCTGCTTCTGTCGCATTTTCTGGCTTTACATCTGAATTTTCTAAATCTTCTGTAACAACTTCTGCTTCTTTAACTTCAATTTCAGGTTGTTTTTCACCACATTTTGGACAAAATACTGCATTTTCATCGATTTCTGCATGACATTTTATACATTGTTTTTTATCTTTTAATTCTAATATTGATGTTAAACATGATTCTATTTCACTTGATAATATATCTATTTTTGCACATTCTTCTTCTAAATCTGCTTTTATATCTATATTTTCTTGTCTTACATGTTTTTCATAAACTTTTTTTCCAATCTCTTTATACAAATCATTTATATTTGATTTGTTTTCATTAATTTTCATTCTTAATTTTGCTTCTTTTGCAAGTTCACCTGTCTTTTTTGTTGTTACATTATAAGCTTCAGTTGCTTTTTTTCCTAATGTATCAAAAAATCCCATAACACATCATCCTTTCTTTGGCTTTATGCCATATTTCAATATATATTAAATATTATTGACAATTTTTTTATATTTAGTCTTCGTTTTTTCTTGCTCTATTCATTAACATATTTACTGCTTCTTCTGGCTTTAATCCATTATACAAAATTCCATAAACTGCTTCTACTATTGGCATTTCTATATTATGAATTTTTCCTAATTCATGTGCAACTAAAATATTGTCTATACTTTCTATTGTCATTCCAACTTCTTTTTTTGTTTCTTCTAATGTTTTTCCTTGTCCTATTAATTTTCCTGCTTTTCTATTTCTACTATGTTCACTTAAACATGTTACAATTAGATCTCCAAGTCCACTTAGTCCATATAAAGTTTCTTTTTGTCCTCCTAATTCAACTCCAAGTCTTGATAATTCTGCTAATCCTCTTGTTATTAATGCTGCAAATGTATTATCACCTAAACCTATTCCTGCTGCAACACCTGCACAAAATGCTATAATGTTTTTTAATGCTCCACCAAGTTCAACTCCTTTTACATCTCTTGATGTATAAATTCTCATTTTATCAGACATAAATGTGTCTTGAACTAGTTTTAATACTGCATCATATTTTGAAGCTTCTTTCCAGGTGGTTGTGAAATAATTATAATTCCTGCTTCAAGAATATCTTCACCTTCTACAAGTTGTATAGTGCCTCTACCACCACCAAACAGTTCCTTAAATACCTTGTCAAATTCAACTCTTATTTCTTCAAACTTCTGCTCAAATTGTACTCTCATACCTTTGTCAAGTTCATCAATAATCTGAATAAGAGAAGCTTCTGCCTGTATCAAATCATCATGCTGTGTTTTTAAAAATGTGTATCTTTCACTTACTTCTTTATATTCTTCAATAGCATTAACATTTACATCACCAAGATTTTTAATGCTTGACTTTAATTGGTATATCTTTTTCTTTAAATCAGACAAATTATTAAGCTCGTCATTTTTAAGTTCGATAGCATAACTGTATGTAAGCTCATACTCATTCCAGATATAATTAACTAATGTATCATTAGTTTCTTCTAACTTTTCCTTTTGAGCTATAAGTCGATAACACTCTTTATCAAGTGAACTGATTTCTCTGTTAATCTTTTCTCGCTTTTCAAAAAATGTCTTATGACTGTCATTTACTTCTTTTTTCTGTTCCTTTAAGCCTGCAATCTTAGCTGTGCAACCGTTAAGCTGTATAACAGCTTGTTCTATCTGATTTTTAACTTTTTCAATCTCAAGCTTTTTACTTGCTATGTCTTTATCTGTTTGTGACATATTTATATTAATCTGACTTGCTTCTTCATTAAGACTATTAATCTCACTTTCAATACGAGAAATGTTCTGTTCAATAAATTCTTGTTGTTGTTTAGCTGATGTGTATTGTATCTTTGCATTTTCGACCTGCATAAGATGAGTACTTTCCTGCTTTTTCTTTTCTTCAAGCTTTGCATTAAGCTCATCTATTTCTTTTTGAGAAATTTCATTTCTTGTATCAAGTGAAGTAAGATTGCCACTTACATTGTTAAGACTCTCTGTTATTTGATTTATCTTAATTTCAAGATCTTTGACTCCTGCTGTATAATCACTATAAGAATTTATTATTTCTTTCTTCTTCGATACCGCTTGATTAAAATTAAGTTGTGCTGTATTTTTCTTAATCTGCTCATCTCTTAATTGCTTGTTAGCTTCATCTAACTTGCTTCTTAACTCTGAAACTTCTTTTCGATTTTCGCTTATATTTGCCTTAATTAAATTACCGGACTTGCTTAACTCATTAACTTCTTTTTTAAGTTCTTCTATCTCTCGTCTTCTTCCAAGCAAATTACTTGAGTTTTTAAATGCTCCACCTGTCATTGAACCACCCGGATTAAGCTGTTCTCCTTCAAGTGTTACAATTCTTAGTGAATACTTATACTTTTTTGCAATTAAAAGTGCGTTATCTATATTGTCAACTACAAGTATTCTTCCAAGCAGATACTTTGCAAGTTTTTCATATTCAAAAGAAACTCTTACAAGACTACTTGCAACGCCAACAACACCATTTTCCTTAATGCAGGGGTCATTTTCTAAAGTATTACGAACTTGTAGCGATGATAATGGAAGAAATGTTGCTCGCCCAAATTTATTTTCTTTAAGATACTTAATAAGTCCTTTGGCTGTATCTTCATTATCTGTAACAATATTTTGTATTGTACCGCCAAGCGCAGTTTCTATCGCAGTTTCGTATTTTTTTTCAACCTTGATAATATCTGCTATAACACCAAGTATTCCTTCATTGTCATCTTTTAATTCCATAATTTTACGAATACTGCTGCCATAACCGTCATATCTTTCTGTAATATTAACAAGTGATTCTAAACGTGACTTTTCTCTGTGGTACTGCTGTTGTTGTTTATCTGCGTCTGCTGACAACTGTGCAATATTTTCTTTTAACTTAGTAATACTGTCATTATAATCAGAAATTTGACTTGTAATACTTTTAATGTGTGCTACAACCTGTTCAAACTCCTCTTGATATTTCTGTATTACTGTATCTTGAAGCTTTTCTTCACTTTTTCCTTGAATAATCTTACTACTAAATTCTGCCTTTCTTATATTAAACTGTTCAAGCATAGTCTTGTATTTTTGATTATCTGCTTTAATTACTGATTTTTCATTTAAAATGTCATAAATATCATTTTGTCTTTTTTCTATATCAGATGTAATTGATATAATCTCTTGTGAGATTTGACTTTGAACTTCTTGTGCTTTTTGTTGCTTGTCTGTATACTCTTTAAGTTTAGAAGTAATATCTTTTTTACTTGCAACAAGCTCTTTCATACTACTATTCTTTTGCGATAGTTCTGATGTAATAGCATTAATTCTCGTTGAATAATGAGTATTATTAGCTTCTATTGTCTTTATCTGTTCATTGTATACATTAATACTACCTTCTAACTTTTGCTTATCAAGCTCTGTATTAGATAACAATGAAGACACCATATCAATATTATTGCTGATATCATTTAATTGTTCTTCTGCTGCTTCATATTCTGCCTTTGTGCTTTCATAAGCTTTTTTGGCATTGTCTAAATCAGACTGAGCAATTAAAAGTTTATCATCAATAGCTTTTATGTCACCTTTTAATTTATCTGTTTCTAAAAGAAATGCGTTGACATCATAAAGCTTTAAATCGTCTTTAAGTTTAAGATACTCTTTTGCTTTCTGTGATTGTCTCTCTAACGGTTCTACCTGCTTTTCAAGTTCTGATAAAATGTCATTTACTCTAACAAGGTTATTTCTCTCACTTTCAAGCTTTTTTTGTGCTGAAAGTTTACGGCGTTTGAATTTTACAATTCCTGCCGCTTCATCAAATAATTCTCGTCTTTCTTCTGGCTTACCACTTAAAATCTTATCTATCTGACCTTGTCCTATAATAGAATAACCTTCTTTGCCAATACCCGTATCATAGAATAACTCAGTAACGTCCTTTAATCTGCATGAGTGACCATTAATTTTATACTCACTTTCACCTGAACGAAATACTCTCCTTGAAACTGTTACTTCATTATAATCTACAGGAAGTGCGTGGTCCGAATTGTCAAGTGTTATTGCAACATAAGCAAAACCTACAGGTTTTCTGTTTTGTGTTCCTGCAAATATAACATCTTCCATCTTTGAACCTCGAAGTTGCTTTGCACTCTGCTCACCAAGCACCCATCTGACTGCGTCTGCTACGTTACTTTTTCCCGAACCATTAGGCCCTACAATTCCTGTTATCCCATTGTGGAAATCAAATATAATTTTATTAGCAAATGACTTAAAGCCTTGTACCTCAATACTTTTTAAATACATCTGTTACTTTTTTCCCTTCAGATTAATATCTACGCCTTTTTTCTTAAGGTAAAGAAGTGCATTATATGCCGCCTGTTGCTGTGCTGCCTTTTTTGTATGACCTTTTCCACCTACTTCAAACATACCAGAAGCTGATGCTGTAACCTCAAATACTTTGTCATGCTCTGGACCTTTTTCTGATATAAGGTCATATTCCACTTCTTTGCCTTCCGCTTGAACAACTTCTTGTAAGATGGTCTTGCTATCATAAAAGAGTTGTTTGTCATCCAAGTCTGTCATTACAAACTTCAAGATAAATTCTTTTGCACTAGCAAAACCACCGTCTAAATAAATTGAACCAATAAGGGCTTCAAATGCGTCTGATATTATTGAAGCTCTCTTTCGTCCACCAGTCTGTTCTTCGCCCTTACCAAGCATAATATATTCACTTAAATTAATATCCTTAGCACATAATGCAAGTGTAGGCTCACATACAATACTTGCTCTAAGCCTTGTCATTTGTCCTTCGTCCATATCGGCATGATTGCGGTAAATGTAATCGCTTGAGGTTACTTCAAGAACTGCATCACCTAAAAATTCTAATCTTTCATTATTTTTAAAATTACCTGTTTTCTTTTCATTGGCATAAGAACTATGTGTCAAGGCATTAATAAGCAACTTAACATCATTATACTTATAACCGATTTTTTTTTGAAAACCTTCTAAATCAGTATTATGTCTCATAAATTCTCTCTTTTCTATTATTAAAGGCCGCCAAATAGGGCAGCCTTATTACTTATATAAATTAATTATTATTAACAGCTTCACTTATCTGGTCTGCTGCGTCACCTACTGTTACAATCTTTGTAGCCGCATCATCTGGTATCTTAATTTCAAATTGTTCTTCAATCTCCATTATAATTTGAAAAACATCGAGTGAGTCTGCATGAAGGTCATCTACAAATGTTGTATCTCTAGTAATTCCCTCACCATCAACATTTAATACATCTGCAATAATTTGCTTTAACTTTTCAAATTCCATAAAATCCTCATTTCTGTACACACTTATTTAATATTGTCTTATTATTTCTATTAAGAAAGTCTTGTGTACTAAGCTTTCTATATATAGTCTTTATATTTATAAAGGTTATTGCATTATAATAGCAATGCCCCAAATAAACTAGCTTATTCTTCTAAATTTGCCATATTAATTGAGTCTGTTATCTTTTGTGTAATATTGCTTTCATTAAACTTCTTGCATTGGATAATTGAATTTTTAATTTCTTTAGCCTTTGCATTTCCATGTGTCTTTACTACGAGTCCATTAAGCCCTATAAGTGGCGCACCACCGTATTCTGTGGCATCAAAAGACTTCATTGTATCTTTTATTGCGTCTTTTACAAGTAATGCTCCTATCTTTGTTTTAAGACTTGTCATAAAAGCACCTTTTACTTTGGATATTAGTGTTTTACCAAGCCCTTCGTAAAGCTTTAGTATAACATTACCCACAAATGCGTCACACACAATAACGTCTGCGTCACCATTTGGAATATCTCTAGCTTCAATACTTCCTATAAAGTTAATGTCTTTACATTCTTTAAGTAAAGGATATGTTTCTTTTACTAACTGATTGCCTTTTTCTTCTTCGACTCCGACATTGACAATTGCTACTTTAGGTTTTTTTATTCCTAAAATATTTTCCATGTATATTGAACCCATCTTTGCCCACTGTACAAGAAATGATGGTCTTGAGTCTACATTAGCACCGCTGTCAACTATAAGAGTAACGCCTTTAGCTGTTGGAATTAGTGGAGCCATTGGGGGTCTTTCAACACCTTTTAAACGACCTACTATTACTTGTCCACCTACGAGTATTGCTCCTGAACTTCCTGCTGATACAAAGGCATCTGCTTTCTTTTCTTTTACCATTGTCAAAGCCTTAACAAGTGATGAATCTTTTTTTCTTCTTACTGCCATTACTGGAGCTTCACCTGTTTCGATTACATCTGTTGCATTTACAACTTCTATCTGTTTTTTATTATATGTATACTTTTTTAATTCTTCATTCACAAGCTCTTGTTTACCAACAAGATATACGAAAATTTGTTCATCAAGATTAACTGCGTCTACAGCACCTTTTACAATCTGTTCTGGCGCATTATCTCCACCCATTGCATCTAAGGCAACCTTTACTTTATAAGCCATAAATACCTCTCATTTTAATTGCACTAATTGTTTCAGTTTGTTTTAACTCTAATATGATACTATATTTTATGTTTAAAATCAAGAGTCGTTGAATTGCTGGAAATTTTATATTTTGTGATGATAGTAGTTTATTATAGTACTTTCAAGTATTAGCAATCACTAACTTTTACTCATTGTTAGTATAAATAAAAATAGACTATTTTTATATGCACTATTTAAACATATAAATTAGTCTATTTTTTATAATATATTTATTTTTAAGTTTATATTTTAGTTGAAATTTTATTATAAAATAATAAAAATTTTATTCTGCATCTTCATCGTCGCTATTTGATACATAAACGCCACGACTTCTATCTCCCTCTGGATTCTTTCCGAACTGATAGTCATTTCCTGGGAGTATTGCATTTAAGAAAATTCCTGCAATAGCGGCTACTGCAAGTGCTGTAAGTGTTAAAGATGTTCCTGCAATGTTAAATGTAAGACCATCTGAAAAACCTAAACCACATACAAATATAACGCCTGCAATTATGAGGTTTCTTGACTTTGTAAGGTCAACTTTATTTTCAACTACATTTCTTACACCAATAGCTGAAATCATACCATAAAGCATAAATGAAATACCACCTATAATTGCTGATGGCATTGTCGAAATTACTGCTGAAAACTTTGGAATAAATGAAAGTATTATTGCAAAAACTGCGGCAATTCTTATAACCCTTGGGTCATACACTTTAGAAAGTTCAAGTACACCTGTATTTTCACCGTAAGTTGTATTAGCAGGGCCTCCAAAAATTCCTGCAAATGCTGTAGCCATACCATCACCCATAAGTGTTCTGTGAAGTCCCGGATCTTCTAAGTAATTCTTACCTACTGTTGCTGAAATAGCTGACATATCACCAACGTGCTCCATCATTGTTGCAATAGCTATTGGAGCCATAACAAGTATTGAAGTTATATCAAACTTACATATCTGAAAACCTGGAAGTCCAACCCAACCTGCGCTTGATACTGAAGTGAAGTCAAGTATTGCAGTTCCATCTGGATTAGTAATTCCACAAGCATTTAAAATTACTGCAAAAGCATAAGATATTAATACACCCATAAGAATTGGAATTATCTTAAACATTCCTTTTCCCCAGATATTAAATATAATTATTACTGCTAATGCTACAAATGCTATAAGCCAGTTAGTTGAAGCATTTGAAATAGCTGATGGTGCTAATGACAAACCTATACATATAATAATAGGGCCTGTTACAACTGGTGGTAAGAACTTCATAACTCTATTTACACCTACAAGCTTAAAGATAAGTGCTACAATAAGATATAAAATACCTGCTACAACAATACCTCCACAAGCATATGCTGCTTTGTCATTGGCACTCATATTTTCATAAATGCCTGTTTTTAAGTTTGCTACTGTATAAAAGCCACCTAAGAAGGCAAATGATGAGCCTAGAAAAGCTGGCACTTTAAACTTTGAGCAAAGATGAAATATAAGTGTTCCAACACCTACACAAAAAAGTGTAATAGAAACTGTAAGTCCTCTTGTCAAAGTTTCCCCACAGGCTTCTTTAAAATAGCCTGCTACAATTATTGGTACTAAAACTGTCGCACCAAACATCGCAAACATATGCTGAATACCTAAAATCAACATCTTAGGCAGCCCCAGTTTGCGGGCATCATAGATTGGTTCATTTGTGTTATTCATAAATTTGTTCCTTTCTTTGTGACTTTTGATAAATCTGTAGCTTTATATTTTATGACTTTGTTACATTTTTATCTATGTCACTACGCAATCTTTAACATGATACCATTTTAATGTTTGGTTGGCAATAATAAATTATATTGAGTTTTATCATTATGATATATTAGTAAAAATAAGCTTTTTTATTATAAGATTATAATTTATTTACTTTTACAAAATACAATGAAACATAGCCATTATAATCTTTTAAATTCAAATTTCCTTTTTTTACTAATGTATCAGGTATATACTCTTTTCCTGATGTACTTCCTATACATATTTTTGTTAAATATCCACTGTGAATATTATACTGTTTACTTACTCTTACTGCGTTATAATAGTAGTCTTCTGCCATGTTGTCATTATTATCAACTTTTACATTTACGGTGTCTTCATCAAGTAATGAGCCATCTATATCATACCATTTTATAACTCTTTGTGCTGTTTTTAATTGTTTAACTGCTTTTCCATTTTCTACATTATATGTAAAATTACCATAATCAACTGTTCCATTGTAATTGTAATTAACAGCTCCATTAACTACATACCATTCGCCTTCATCATTTTCTGCAATGCCAGTAAATCTAACGTCTACTGCTCCATTTGTTACTTTCCAGGTTCCATATTGATTTTTTGCTAAACCATTATATGAAAAATCAACTCCGCCGTTTGTTATTTTCCACCAGCCATATTCATTTTCTGCTAATCCATTGAAACTAAAATCTACTGTTCCATTTGATATCTTCCACCAGCCATACTCATTCTCTGCCATTCCATTATAGCTAAAATCTACTGTACCGTTTTTTATTTTCCACCAGCCATATTCATTTTGTGCCATTCCGTTATAACTAAAGTCTACTGTGCCATTTTTAAATTTCCACCAACCATATTGGTTTTCTGCCATTCCATTAAATGAAAAGTCTACTCCACCATTAGTTACTTTCCACCAACCATACTGATTTAATACAACTCCACTATAAGAAAAATCAACCTGTCCATTAGTGACTTTCCACCAGCCATATTCATTTTCAACAATGCCATCATAATTAGTGTCAAGTTGGTTATTACTATTATAACAACGCCATATATTGTCAGCATCTAAGTTAAGGTGATAATCACTACTATCATAATACTCTTGTGCATAAGCTGTGACTGTTCCCTTATCTGTACCTACTATAGCTACAGTTGATAATGTCAATGCTGTTATACAAACTGCTGAAAGCACCTTTATTGATTTGAATAATTTTCTTTTTATCATATCATTTTCCTCCAAAATTCAACTATAGAGTTGTCGCAATAAGAAAATCTTATACAAAATATGGATATTTAATTAACAAATAGCTCTATATCTTGTATAAATTTTCATTAATGTGACAGCCACAATTAATTATCGCAATAGTCGCCATGAATAATGACAGACTTTAACTCGTTATTTACGCAAAAAAAGGGTTAAGATAAAAACCTTAACCCTTCAACTTAGCTTAACTATAATTAGTCAACAGCTACGATTTCTTTTTTATTGTATGATCCACAAGCCTTGCAAACTCTGTGAGGCATCATTAAAGCACCACACTTGCTGCACTTTACGAGATTAGGAGCGCTCATCTTCCAGTTAGCTCTTCTCTTGTCTCTTCTAGCTTTTGAAGATTTATTCTTTGGACAAATTGACATGGTTACACCTCCTTAAAATTGTTTAAAATATCTTTGAAAACAGACATTCTTGGATCTAAGGACTCTCTGTCACAACCACATTCTGCGATATTCAAATTAGCACCGCACTTTAAACAAAGACCTTTACAGTCTTCTTTGCAAAGTGTTTTAACTGGTAAATTTAACAGAACTTCGCCGAAAACTAGTTTGTCCACGTCTAGGTTGTATCCATCAATATAGTCTTGTTCTTCCTGTTCTTCTACCCCTTCTGAGTCCTGACTTAAATCAACATTCTTATCAATGATATATTCAATGTCAGTATTAACAGGCTCTAAGCATCTGTCGCAAGGAATAATCAATGTCATATTGCCTTTACCTGTAATTGTAAGCTTATTCTTACCAACCTTCTTAATAGAAAGCTCTACAGGCGACTTGTCCGCAATATCATAACTTGAAATACCTGTGTTTAACACATTCATCTCAATATTAGCTGATATTGATAAATCTTCCTTTGTGCCGGATAAAAGATTTCTTAAATCAATTAGCATAATTGTCTCCAATTCACACTATTTAAGTGTGGAAAAGACTTAATGTATTTTCCACACTTAAACTATTATACGCACCTATGTGATATTTGTCAACATAAATTATTACTTTTCTTGTTGAATTTTTAATTACTTTGTAAGTTCTAATGTTTCTCTTGCAATAGCAAGTTCTTCATTAGTTGGAATTACACAAAGCTTAACCTTAGATGTATCTGTTGAAATAACCTTTGCAACACCAACGGCTTCTTCACTCTTAGCTTCATCAAGTTCAGCTCCAAGATATCCAAGATATTGACAAATCATTGGTCTTAACCATGCTGCATTTTCACCAACACCTGCTGTAAATGTAATAGCATCTACACCATTCATTGCTGCTACATAAGAACCGATGTACTTAGCAACTCTATAAGCATAAGCTTCAAGTGTCTGCTTAGCAAGTTCGTTTCCTTCGTTCATAGCTGCGTTAAGGTCTCTGAAATCGCTTGAAATTCCGCCTGACATACCATATACACCAGACTTCTTATTAAGGATATTAACCATTTCGCTTACTGTGATATTTTCATGGTTGCAAATGTATTCGATAATTGCTGGGTCTAAGTCACCTGATCTTGTACCCATGATAAGTCCTTCAAGTGGTGTAAGACCCATAGATGTATCTACACACTTACCACCGATTGAAGCTGAGATTGAAGCACCATTTCCTAAGTGGCATACAATAACCTTAGCTGTATCCTTGTCAAGGTTAGCAAACTTAATTGTTTCCTTTGATACAAAGCTGTGGCTTGTTCCGTGGAAACCATATCTTCTTACATGATACTTTTCATAGTATTCACGAGGAATAGCATAAAGGTAAGCCTTTGGTTCCATTGTTCCACCAAATGCTGTATCCCATACTGCTACGTTTGGCTTGCCTGGCATAGCAGCTTCAACAGCTTCAATACCAATTAAGTTAGCTGGATTGTGAAGAGGTCCTAAATCGAAACATTCTCTTACTACCTTCTTAACATCTTCATCAACAAGACAAGATGTCTTATACTTTTCACCTGCGTGAAGTACACGATGACCTACTGCTGCAATTTCGTCTGGGCTTGAGATTACACCATGTTCTGGGTCTACTAATGCGTCAAGTACAAGCTTAACTGCGATGTTGTGGTCTTTCATATCCTGTTCAACAACGAACTTGTCCTTTCCTGTTGGCTTATGTGTAAGAATTGAACCATCAATACCAATTCTTTCTACAAGACCTTTTGCTAATACACTTTCATCATCCATGTTAATTAACTGATACTTAAGTGATGAACTACCACAATTTAATACAAGAATATTCATTATTTTACTCCATTCTTATGTTATTTAGAATTTTGAAATTTTTAATATAGAACCCCGCTTTGCGAGCTTCTGAAATTATTGCAAAAGTTGCCAAGTCTTATGTAGACATAGACTTTGACTCATTTTTCGCGAAAATAGCTAACAACGTGATACTATTACTTTAAGCACCACGTTGTAGCTTATTACCGCATCAATACTTATGCGGTCAATCCTTTACTGATATAATTATCTTACAAATATATTAAAATTATGTACAATCATATCAGTTCACAATCAAATTAATACTATAATTATTTAGCAGCGTTCTGAGCCTGTACTGCTGTCATAGCTACAACACCAACGATATCTTCTGCGAAACAACCTCTTGATAAATCATTAACTGGCATTGAAAGACCCTGAAGAACTGGACCATAAGCACCAGCCTTAGCAAGTCTTTGAACAAGCTTATAACCGATATTACCAGCTTCAAGTGAAGGGAATACTAATGTATTAGCCTTACCAGCAACCTTGCTTTCTGGAGCTTTTAACTTAGCTACTTCTGGAACAAGTGCTGCATCTAACTGAAGTTCTCCATCAACTGTAAGTTCTGGATACTTTTCCTGTGCAATCTTAACTGCGTCAGCTACCATAGTTACTCTGTCATGCTTAGCACTTCCGTATGATGAGAATGAAAGCATAGCAACCTTAGCATCTGCACCAGTGAAAGCTTCAAAGCTTTCTGCTGATAACATAGCGATTTCTGCAAGCTTGTCTGAATCTACATCTGGATTAACAGCGCAGTCAGCGAATACGAATAAACCATTTTCACCAAATTCACAATCTGGTACTTCCATAAGGAAGAAGCCTGATACACTACTAATTCCTGGCTTAGTCTTTAATAACTGAAGTGCTGGACGGATTGTGTTACCTGTTGAATGGCAAGCACCTGAAACTGCACCATCAGCATCTCCACACTTACACATAAGGCAAGCATAGTACATATAATCCTTTTCCATCTGTTCTTTAGCCTGTTCAGGTGTAACACCCTTCTTAGCTCTTAATTCTACGAACTTGTCGATGTACTTTTGCTTGTTAGGGTCATTGAATGGGTCTACAATTGTAGCACCTGTGATATCAAAGCCCTTGCTGTTTTCAGCGATTTCTTCTGGAGTACCGATAATTATAAGGTTAGCGATACCTTCCTTTAAAATCTTTTCTGCTGCTTCAAATGTTCTCTTGTCCATTGATTCTGGTAATACAATAGTTTTCTTATCTGCTTTAGCTCTTTCTTTGATTGTGTCAATAAATCCCATGATTTTTGACTCCTCCTTGTATTTTAAATATATTTTTCGGTGTCGCACCGAAATCCTATTAAAATTATATACCAAATTTTTCATCAAAACAAGGTTTTTAATGTTTAAAATAACAAGCAATCCATAAAAATATGAATTTATTGCATTTTTAGCTAAATAAACTGTAAAATATTGTTATATTAAAATCTTGAGTTTTTGTATTTTGCATTACAATAACCTTTCGTAAGATAGCAGGAGTATATAAGTAATAAATGCACCATTAAAAAGAACAATTAAATATATTTGTGTGACCATAGCAAACAAACTTATTTGATAAGGGCATACAAATATTTAATTGTTCTTTTTCTGGTGTGTGTTTACTTATATACGACTGATATCTCAAAGTTTAAATAATGCAAAATACAAAAACTCAAGATTTTCTTTAAACATATAATTATATTTTCTAAGTTATTGATTTATATTTATTTTCTTTTATGTTGTATTATTATATAACTTTATGGTAAATATTAATATATATTTTACTTATACATTTTTTATATTATCAAGTAATATATGACGAAACTCAATTAATACTCTAAAAATAAAACATATTATAATAACTGTAATTGCTATTAACAAATATCAGTGCGGATTGAAAATATCCGCCTGAATAACATATTTTGCTATTTTAGGAGGAATTTTTATGAAGGCTGTTGGTCTTATAACGGAATACAATCCGCTTCATACGGGACATATATATCACATGAATAAAGCTAAGGAAATAACGGGAGCTGATTGTTGTATTGCAGTTATGAGCGGTAATTTTGTACAACGTGGTGAGCCTGCTGTTGTGAATAAATATTTGCGTTGTGCTGCTGCAATTGAAGCTGGTGTCAATCTTTGCATTGAACTTCCGTCTTATTACGCCGTTTCAAGTGCTGAAAACTTTGCTGACGGTGCAGTAAAGCTGCTGAATTCATTAATGTGTAATTATGTAGTGTTTGGAAGTGAATGTGGGGATATTGATATTTTATATAATGCCGCTGATATTTTAATAAATGAACCAGAAAGTTATAGAATTGAATTAAAAAGCCTTTTATCAAATGGACTCTCATTTCCCGCTGCTAGACAAACTGCGCTTGTTAATTATATAACAACTTTCACCTCTAATAGTTCCAAAAAAACTACAACACATTTACATGATAAATCTCAACAAGAAATTGTAAGTGCATTATCTTCACCTAATAATATTTTAGGAATTGAATATATTAAGTCAATAATTAAACACGACTTTAAACTTAAACCTTTTACCATTACAAGACAAGGCACAGGATATAATGAAAATGTTGTAAACGGACTTCCAAGTGCCTCGGCTATACGAACAATACTCTATGATTATATTGATAAAACTCCTGATAAATATAACCAACTGCCTAAAGAATTAGAACAACTCTTACCTGAAAGCATGGTTAATAAAATTTTAGAGCAACCACCTATAAAGCTTGACCATCTGACACCTTTGTTTAATTATAAAATGTCCGAATTATTCAATAAATGCTTTTATGATAAAAATGCTATCGCAAAGGAATTAAGCTCTTACACCGATATAAGCATTGAGTTAGGCAACCGCATGGCAGATTGTTTTAAAGGCAATGAACCACTTTCCGTTTACTGCATGAATGTAAAAAGTCGCCAATACACATATTCCAGAATATGTAGATGTGTACTTCACGTTATTCTTAACATTACTAAAATAAAATCAGCAAGATACGATGGCGATAATGTTCCTTATATAAGAATATTAGGCTTTGACAAAGTAGGGCAAAAATATCTTTCTGAAATCAAGAAAAAATGCTCTACCCCTATTATTACAAAAACAGCTGATTATAAAGATTTGCTTGTAGATGATATTTACTGTTCTTCTATATATAATCAGCTTGTATACAATACTTATAATTCTGTTATAAAAGATGAATTTAGACAACACATTTATCGAAAAGTTTAAGTCCTTTTAAAATTCATCTGCAATATCATTAATACTTTGAGCCATATCAGCATTAATGCCTATGGCTCTTTTTCCAAAGCTTTCTGGCACTATTGCTTCATTGAGATTAAGTCTTATTAAACTTATATTTTTATGTTCTCTTACTAACTTTTCAAATGGAAATCTGATTATAGTTGGTGTGTTAAATCCGACTCCTAACTCCAATAAAACTAAGTTTTTATCTACAGCTTCTGACATATAATCAGAAAATCTTTTTTCTGATTCATACCAAGCTTTATCTTGAACAAAATACTCATCTTTTCGCAAATTCATATCCATTGCACCACCACAGACAGGACACTTTGGAACTAGATACTTAGGTACTTTGCAATCACGCCTTGCTTTATCCATCTGATGAAATAAATCAACTGCATTGTAGATTTTATTATGGCAACCTTTAGCACATTGAATATGAAAATAATCGCCTTGTGTGCAAAATATTTTATCTTCTGAAAGCCCCGCTTTAGTAAATTGAGCATCAACATTTGTACTTAATACAAATATATTTTTATTGGAAATAATACCTAATACAACTTTATGAAGTGGTGTCACATCAAGCTCTATTCCACCAAGAAGCGCTTGTTTTGACCAATAGCCCCAATAACTTTCTTTATCGGGATATGGATAAAAGCCTGCATAATACATATCTTTCATATAGTCGCCTTTTCCATATTTTTGTTGAAACTCGCCAAAATTTTCTTCAAAAAACTTACCGCCATATTTTGCGCCTGCTGCCGCACTCATTCCAGCTCCCACACCTACCAATACATAATCAGATTGCTTAAGCAAACTTACAGCTTCACTAATTTGATTATTGTAAGGTGTATCTTGATATATGTAATCTTTTGCAGGAATTCCACACAAAAACGAATTAAATGTTATTTTACTTTGAAATAATTTCATCATAATTACTCCTTTGATATTCTAAACAAACTATAAGAACCACACTTTACTAATTGCTAATAGTTCATACCACAATCACCAATGTCTTACTTTTAATTATTGTTCATGTAAATATAAAAGTGGACTATAAATATCTACACAACTCATAAAAAATCACTTTAAAAGTTTGCTATAAATTTTCTCATCATTATCTTTAAATACATTAAAAATAACTTTTATATTGCTTCCTGTTTTTTGCTTGTATTCTTTAACTGTTTTTACTGCAATCTGTGCTGCCTTTTCATTTGGAAACATAAACACTCCCGTTGATATACAACAAAAAGCTATTGAATTTATATTATTTTTTGTTGCTAGTAAAAGACAATTCTCATAACATGAAGTAAGTAAATTCTCATGTTCTTTTGTAAGTCGTCCATTGACAATAGGGCCTACTGTATGAATAACATAATCGCAAGGTAGATTAAAGGCTGGTGTAAGCTTTGCCTGCCCTGTTGGTTCTTCATATCCTTGTGACTGTATTATATCATCACAATAATTGCGAAGCTGTATCCCTGCAAAGGTATGAATACAATTGTCAATACAGTTGTGACAAGGTTGATAACAACCCGTCATTCCACTATTTGCTGCATTTACAATTGCCCCCACCTTTAACCTTGTGATATCACCTTTCCAAATATAAATATCTTGTTGCACTTCTTTTAAATTATCAAGAGTGACTACACCTTTGTTTTCATTTTCTAAAGTTAGATACTCATCTTGGATTGTTAAAAATTCATCATTCATTTTCTTTGGCAGCCTTATATTCATAAGCGACCTAAGAAGTGTTTTCTGCTCATTTTCTGATTTAGGAATTGATATATTTCTATACTGTGGTTGTTCTTGTAATAATGCTTGAATTAAATACTTTCTTCTCTCGTCTTGGTTCATTTTTTACCCACCTTCAATCTATTATCTTAATTCTTCCTGCCCTTCTAGGCTTACTGTGTGGTGCTTCGCCTTTAAGATATCCTAAAATTACAAAACACTGACACTCATAATTATCGGGAATATTCCATTTTTTCATAAATCTTCTTCCTTCATCAGAATCAAATGTTTCCTTTCCCCTTGAGATAATGCAAGAAGCAATATCAAGCTCTGTGGCTTGCAAAATCGTATTTTCAGCACAACAAAAGGCATCTGCTGTCTTAAATAAAAAATCTTTTTGAGCAAAAACACAAACGACAGTCGGTGCATCATAAAAACCATTTTTAATTGTTGTGTCGTCTATCGTGCTTGGTTGTTCTTTTGAAACAAAATTGCCTGCTAGGTTAGTTCTGTCAAACTTTGCTATATTGATTTTGCCAATATGTGTTGTAAGTTCTTTATTATGAATTCATTCCATCTAATGACATCTGATATTTTTCACAACCACATGTCTTTAACATTCTGCACACATTATCATCTAAATGAAATGGATTGCCCATAAGTGTAAATGGTATATTTTTACTCTTTAGTAATGCTAATAATTTCCAAAAATCAGGGTGGAGGATAGGGTCACCACCTGTTATGTAAAAATATGGTATTCTATTATATGCTTTGCAAAAATTTTCACAATTTTCCACAACCTTTAACATTTGTTTCAAATCCATGCTTTTTAATTGTTTACAACCTTCACCTGAAAATATATAACAATGTTTACAACGTTGGTCACATTCGTCAGTGATGTGCCATTGAAATGAAAAATACTGACTCATACTATCCTTCCCTTCTTGATTTTAATTAATAATGTAATCCTTTATCTACTTATCATTTTTACAACTGTTAAAAATACGCTCTGCGAGTTTTTATGCAAACACAAACTTTGGCTCATTGTTCGTTAAAGTAAAAATGATAGTCACACTTAGTAGTGCTTATTATGCACCACAAGATGTTGATTTTTCTTCTGTATTATCTGATGCTCTACATGCTGTTTTACAAGCTGCTGACTTTTCTTCTGTGTTGTCTGATGCTCCACATGCTGTTCCACAAGCTGCTGCTGTCTTTTTTTCATCATTCCATTCTGCAATATTTGATAATGCCATAATTAACCTCCTATAATTAAAACTTTATTTTGGGATTTCTCCCTGTTGCAATATTAGTATAGCAAGCAAGATTTGATAAAAAAAGTACGCACCTTTTTGTGCCATAGTTACATAAAGGTGACTACTGCGTATTTTGGGGCAGTTTCAGACTTTAAGATTTTAATTATTGTAGTTTGTCGTAATTAAATGCAGTTAAAGTTGTGTACTTTTTTGTGTACCAAGAACTTGTCTTATCTTAAATTGACTTATACTACTCAATACATTAAAATATAATGTAACATTGTATTTTGATGTATTGTATTATTAGGAGGTTATTATGTTGGCAAAGAAAGAATTACCAGAATGTCCAGTTGCCACTACTGTTTCTCTTATTGGTAGCAAGTGGAAATTACTTATAATTAGAAATCTCTTGCAAAGACCATGGCGTTTTAATGAGTTAAAAAAAAACTTAGATGGAATTAGTCAAAAAGTTTTAACTGATAGTCTTCGCTCTATGGAAGAAGACGGCCTTATCACTAGAACTGTATACGCAGAAGTTCCACCTCGTGTAGAATATGCGTTAAGTGACTTAGGACTTACACTCAAACCAATTCTCGACTCAATGGTAGCATGGGGTAATGCTTATAAGAAAATGGAAAATTAAAATAAAATACATTCCAGACACAGAAGAAAGCACAATATATGCTATATTAAGACGACTCAACAAAGACCAATTAACTGAAACCTACTCAGGTTCAGTTTCAAATGGTCCAGTTAGAAAATACTATAAGATATCAAAACTTGGTGAAGAACAATTAAAAGAATATATTGACTCTTGGAGGGTCTTGACTAATTTTTTTAAAGAATTAGATACATAAAAATATGTCAGTTAGATTATTATTTTCTAACTGACATATTTTTATTATCTTTTACAATTACATTATGATATATTTTTTAAAATTAAAGATTATCTTGTAAATTATTATTGACTTTTTGTTTAATTAGAAATATACTTAGGCTGCTAAGTATTTAGATTTATGCGAACAACGAGCCAAAGTACATTATTTCATAAAATATTGGCGACTATCGCATAAACTATGAGAAACTCTCAGAGCTTACTTCTCATAGTTTTAATTTTTATGTGTAAAGAAATATTCTTTAAGAAAGTAGGTGTAATATGCTCTATCCAAAACATGCAGCTCGATATGTTAGCAAGTTGTCAAACAAACTGCGTAGAAAAATTGATGCTTTCTCAAGTAGACAAGACTTTAGTGGCTCTGAAGGGAAAGTTCTTCATTTTATTCTTGCTCAATCAGGTGATGTTTTTCAAAAAGATGTTGAAGAAGAATATAGTCTTCGCCCATCAACAGCAACGGAACTTTTAAAGAAAATGGAAAAGAATGGTCTTATATATAGACAGGCTATGCCAAATGACGCAAGGATGAAAAAAATCATTGTAACCGATAAAGCTCTGCAATACAAAGACATTGTTATGAATGATATTTTATCTCTTGAAGAAGAACTCACAAAAGGTATTTCACCAAAAGACTTAGATGTATTCTTTGATGTTATCGAAAAAATGATGGATAATATATCTTAATTTAACAGCTTTCGTTAAAAACCACTTATATTCTTAAATATTTTTATATTTTACATATAGACAATATAAAAACAGCTAAGAATATTATACAAATACTTAGGAAACTAATCTTTATCACTTTTGTTAAGTAGATGTTGGTAACATAATTTTCTACTTAACTCATAACACTATTATTGTTATCTTCGTTTTTTAGAAGTTTACTTATAGTGTTAACCCATAATTATAAAAAGGAGTTTATTTATGAATACGCAAAATAATGATTACATTAATGGAAAATTATTTCCTATGATTTTAAAGTTTTCAATTCCTGCCGCAATATCTTTGCTAATTACTGCTATTTACAATATTGTTGACCGTATGTTTGTTGGCAATTTTTGTGGAACTTCTGCTTTAGCAGGACTTTCTGTGTGCTTTCCACTTTCATATATGATGATGGCTTTTGCTCTTACTTGTAGTGCTGGTGGTTCTACTTTTTTTAGCTTATTTTCAGGTAAAAATGATAACAAAAATATGCAGCTTTCTTTTGGTAATTCAATGGTTCTTGTATGTATTTTTGAGATTTTTTTAACTGTTGTTTTATTACTATTTCCTAACCCTATCTTAAAAGTATTTGGAGTTACTGACTCAGCTTATTCTTATGCTTTATCCTACTACAAAATAGTAGCTTTAGGTTGTTTATTTCAAGGTATTACTCAGTTGTGTTGTGACTTTGTAAGAGTGTCAGGTAAACCAATTCTTGGTATGTGTGTAACTGGCATTGGCGCTGTCACTAATATTATTCTTGATGCTGTATTTATTATTGTCTTTAAATGGGGTGTTGTAGGAGCTGGACTTGCTACTGTTACTGGCCAGATAATCTCTGCCATTTTTGGATTAACTTTAATCTTTACACACAAGTCACAAGTTCGTATTTCAAAAGACATTTTCAAACTCAATAAAAAAATGTGTTCACAAATCATCTCTTGTGGTTTTGCATTTTTCGTAGCACAAATGGCAATGGCATTTATCAGTCTTGTATATAACAGTCAGCTTGGAAAATACGGTGGTGATATAGCAATAAGTGTTTATGCTGTTATTTCAAGTATTATGACATTCGTTATTATGCCTGCTAGTGGAATTAGTCAAGGTATTCAACCTATTGTTGGTAATAATTACGGTTCAGGTAACTTTAAAAGAGTATCTGAAACACTTGTAAAAGCAACTATACTTTCCGTTGGAGTTACTTGTGTAATATGGATAATTGTACTTATTTTCCCAAAACAAATACTTGCAGCATTCGGTGGAACTGAGGAAATGTTCTCAATCGGTATTACAGGACTTCGTATTAACTTTTGTATTACTCCAGTTCTAGGCTTTGTAATGCTTGCAACTACATTTTTCCAAGCAATCAATAGACCAGCTCCATCTATTGTAATTACACTTTTAAGACAAGTATTATTTTTAGTTCCATTTATATACATATTCCCTATACTTTTTGACATAAATGGTATCTTTTTTGCTCAGCCAATAAGTGACCTTTTAGCAACAATTCTGTCAGTATGGCTTGTTATTCGAGAACATAAAAAAATGATTACTAATTAACAATCAAATTTACTATTTATAATAATATATAAACAATAAATAAACCACTAAAAAGAACAATTAATTATATTTTATGACATAAACAAACTTCTTCAATAACGTCATACAAATATGACTGATTGTTCTTTTTTAGATTTGCTTATAACTACTGATATCTTTAAAAAGTCCAATTCACAAAATTAAAAACCAAAGTCACTACTCTTGTTTTAGATATATCCTTGTGATATAATACTAAAATTAAGAATGTATACAGGAATATTTTAAATAACTGTTACAATATGGAATGAACATAAAAATAGAAAGGGAAGTGTTAAAATGAATATTTTTAGGAAAAAAGACACCGATACTACTAAAGAAACTCAACAGACAGTTTCTCTTGAAAAGGAAAACATGAAACGTGTATGTGACGGTGTCGATGTATTACAAAAAGAACTCAAACAATATATTAATAAAAGCGCAAATATGTCTCGCTCTATTGATACCATTTTAAATAATACAAGCGAAGCAGAAAATTCACTTAGTGTTATAAATGATGTTTTTACAAATATTAACGATAATTATGAACAATTTCATTCCTTTGCTAATGAAATCAAAGATGTAATGGAAAAATCTGATGAAACTATCGAACTTGCTAACAATCGTATTGATGAACTCTCTAATCAGATTGGCAGCTCTAATACTCAACTTGTAAAAGTAACAGATACTTTTCAACAAGTAGAAACCGACTTTAATACTATTACTAAACTTACAAGAAATATTACAGGTATTGCTTCTCAGACTAACTTACTTGCATTGAATGCTTCTATTGAAGCTGCCAGAGCTGGTGATGCCGGTCGTGGATTTGCCGTTGTAGCTCAACAAATACAACAGCTTTCATCGTCAACCACATCTTTAGTTTCAGGAATTGAAAATGCTATCAATACTCTTTATTTTACTCTTGCTAGTATGCGTCAAGAAATTGAAAAAACATCTCAAGCTATACAGGGAAACGTTGACTATACAAACAATGTAAAGGGAACATTTGACGATATCCGCAACTGTACTTCTCAAGTAAAAGAAGTTAGCAATAATATTGCAAGTAAAATCTCAGACACAAGTAGAGAAGTCGACCAAGCCAATAAAGGAATTGCTTCTTCAGAAAAAGCTATTCAGCAGATTGAAAAAGAAGTCAATGTATTAAATGAAAAAAGTTCTAGTAATTCTACTGGATTAAATCAAATCGAAGAACTTGTTTCACAACTTCACAATATAGCTTATAATAAATAAGACAACTATATTAATTATTTTAAACTTCTTAATATTAATATTTATTAAAAACTACTTAATAATACAAAAATGTCGTACATATCCATACTTATAAGTAAAGATATATACGACATTTTTAATATTAAAATATTAATTTAATTTTTCTATGATAAGCTCTTATAAAATGGAAAATAATGTTGCCAACTGCTATTATAATATGTATAAGAAAACTTTGTTATCTTAGAAAACTGTTCTTTAATAATATCTTTATTATTACTATCATCAACTACTTCCTGCCAACTATGTACACCATAATGTCTTAACACATCTATCTTTGTTGAAAATTCATCATATCCTTTTTCATTAAGATAGTCTAATCCAACTTGATAATCTTCTTGAAATTTTTTAAGTGCATTATGGGTGTTTTTAAATATTACATTTCCATAAATATTTATACCTAGTTCATAAGCTTTATCATTGCCAAAATCATACGGCTTATCATAGTCTTTTATAGATATCTTAGGTAAAATTTATATTAAAATAGTAACAATTATTAATATAAAAACAACTGTGCTAATTTTCTTTTTCATACTTCCACCTATATTCTATTGCCATTTTTATCAAATGTAGTTTTTAATGCTTTTTCAACTTTTAATATAGAAATAAGCATCACAATTAATTGAACTGTTTCAATTATTATTGTCGCCCATGAAATCGTATCAACACTACTTTTAATAAAAAATAGCTGAACTATAATTGTTGGTACTAATACAATGCAGCCTATATATACCCAAAGCTTTCCGCAGTAAGTTTGAGCAAACTTCCAAGTATCGAGGTTTAATCTTGACATCGTAGTTCGATAGCCTACCAGACCATTGATTTGTTTTGGTGGGTGTTTATACATCATGTATCCAGCTATAATCATTACAATAGGTATTGTTAAATTACACACAAACATTGAACTAAAAAATGCCATAACAATCACCCCCTTTTCTATTATGCTATTATGCTATTTTCTTTAACATTATCTCTTTTTTATATTATACCAACAATTTATTATTTTGAAAATATCATATCAATATAATATTAAAAAATGGCAAAACATAATAAAAGTTTATACCCTTATATTATGCCTTGCCATTATATTATTTCTAATTCTTAAAGCTATGAATTGGTGCTGGTATTCTTCCCTTTCTATTTACAAAAGCTGAACAGTCAAAGTTGTTGACTGGCATTATTGGAGCATATCCTAATAAACCACCAAACTCAACTGTTTCTCCAACGCCTTTTCCAATAACCGGTATTACTCTTACTGCTGTAGTCTTTTGGTTGACCATACCAATAGCTGCTTCATCAGCTATAATTCCAGAGATTGTTGAAGCTTTAGTATCTCCCGGAATTGCTATCATATCAAGACCTACGGAGCACACACAAGTCATTGCTTCGAGCTTTTCAATTACTAATGCTCCATCAAGTACTGCGTCAATCATACCCTGGTCTTCACTAACCGGAATAAATGCACCACTAAGTCCTCCAACATAAGAAGAAGCCATAACTCCGCCTTTTTTAACTTGGTCATTAAGTAGTGCAAGTGCCGCTGTTGTTCCCGGTGCGCCTGCTCTGGCAAGTCCGATTTCTTCAAGAATATCTGCAACACTATCTCCAATAGCAGGAGTTGGCGCAAGTGATAAATCTATAATGCCAAAAGGAATTCCTAATCTTTTTGAAGCTTCTTGTGCAACAAGCTGACCAACTCTAGTTATCTTAAACGCAGTCTTTTTAATTGTTTCGCAAAGTACTTCAAAACTCTCTCCTCTTACTTTTTCAAGCGCATACTTTACAACACCCGGACCACTTACACCTACGTTGATAATTGCGTCATCTTCTGATACTCCATGAAATGCGCCTGCCATAAATGGATTGTCATCAGGTGCATTACAAAGTACAACTAGCTTTGCACAGCCTAGTGAATCTTGTTCCTTTGTGTACTCTGCTGTTTCTTTGATAATTTCACCCATAAGTCTTACAGCATCCATATTAATACCTGTTTTTGTAGAACCAACATTGACAGAACTGCATATTAATTCAGTGCTTGCAAGTGCTTTTGGAATAGAACGGATAAGAAGCTCATCACTCTTTGTCATACCCTTTGACACGATAGCTGAATAACCACCAATAAAATTAACACCAACTTCATGTGCTGCTTTATCAATTGTCTTTGCTATTGTTACATAGTCATCAGGTGTCTTACAAGCTGCTGCACCAACAAGTGATATTGGTGTTATTGATATACGTTTATTTACAATAGGTATACCAAATTCCTTTGCTATATCTTCACCTGTTGAAACAAGGTCTTTTGCAAGTGTTGTTATCTTTTTATATATTTTTTCATTGACTTCATCAAGGTTATCACTGGCACAATCAAGAAGGTTAATTCCCATTGTTATAGTTCTTACATCAAGATTTTCTTGTTCTACCATTTTATTTGTTTCATTAACTTCAAAAATGTTTATCATAATCTCGTATACCTTTCTTAATTATTAAATTCTGTGCATCATGTCAAATATTTCTTCTCGCTGACACTTAATAGCTACACCTATTTCTTCTCCTAACTTGTCAAGAGCTGCTGAAATTTCATCAAAAGTCTGAGTTGAATTATTAGTATCAACTATCATCATCATATTAAAATAACCAGAAACTATAGTTTGAGATATATCTAAAATATTAATCTTAGTTTCTGCAAGATATGTACATACCTTAGCAATAATTCCTACAGTATCCTTACCCACAACAGTTATAACGCATTTTCTCATCCTGTTTCCTCCTGCTACTAAAAATATAATAGCTTTTCCTTTCATATTCTATTAATTATTTAACTAGCCTTTAAAAGCTAGTTTTTTATCATTATACTTTTGAAAAGAAAATTATTCAACCATTATTTTAATTTCCATTATATTTTGCACGATATTTTTTAAAAAAATACAAAATGTCAGACATTTCGCTTTTATATTACAATGTAATCTCTAACTTTTTATACTTCTATTATACGAGATGGTTCACTTCTTTTTGCTACTTCTATATTAAAGTCGTTTGATTTATATATATTTGTACTTGTATCTATTGCAAGACGAACTGTTTCATAAGCAAGCTTATCATAATTATTCTCTAGGCTTAAATGCCCTAAAAGTATATTGTTTACGTTGTCATTTAACAGCTTGTTAATAAGTTGCCCTGACGTTTCATTAGATAAATGCCCCTTATTTCCCAAAATTCTTTGCTTAAGATAATAAGGATAACTTCCAACCTGCAATAAATTAATATCGTGATTAGCCTCAACTAACATAGACTGACACCCTTGTAAATTGTCAACTATATATTCATCAAAAAACCCCAAATCAGTAATAACCCCCGCCTTTTTTGTACCACACGAAACTGTATATGCTACTGGGTCAACTGCATCATGCGAAACAGAAAAAGCATGAATATTAAGGTCATTTATCTGTATATCTGTATTAGAACTTATTGGCATAAATAGTTCTTTTGGCATGACTCCTAATGAAGCGGTGTCAAATATAGCTTCTATTGTACCCTGTGTTGAATACACTTTTGTATGGTCTTTTCTTGAGATTACACCAATTCCTTTTGTGTGGTCTATGTGTTCATGAGTTACAAATATTGCCGATATATCTGACATTTTTAAATCTGCTTTTTTAAGTCCTTCAACTATTTTTTTACGACTAACTCCTGCATCTATTAATATATGAGTACTGTCAGAACCTATATAAATACAATTTCCACTACTGCCACTTGCAATAGACATCATTCTCATTACTTTACTTCCTCCCAGTACAAATCAACTAAATCTCCATCTTTTATATGTGACATATAGTTGCAAGAAACACCATTTAACTTAAGCACAACATTTCCCTTTGGCTTTGATAAATCAAAATCATAAAAATCAAACAAATCAACAAGTATGTAGCTTGACTTTCCCTTAAGGCGCACTGGTTCACGATTAACAAGAATTACAATATCTTTTTTGTTAGCTTCTTGTGAATTGTCTTGATTATTAGAATTGTCATCAGCCTTATCTTTATTATCGCTTACATTTTCACTATCATTTTCGTTACTATTTTCTGTATTATCTATTTCTGTATTATCACTATTATCTTCTGTAGCTTCGTTATTTTGAAGCTTTTCATCATTTTCATTAGCTTCACTCTCGTCATCTTCATTAAGAATATCTCCTGTTGTAAAGCCCCTGTTCAATGGATTATTTTCCGTTACTGCGTCTGTCTTTACGCTAAAGTTTTCATAAACCTTAGTGTCATCACTAGCTATTTCATTGTTGACATATACATTGTAATTAGTAATGTCATAATCAAGAAATTCAAATAACTGCTTAACTGTGTAATAATTTTCCATTTTAATATTATCACCAGTTTCAATATCGTAAAATTCTGAACGAAGCTCTCCATTGACGTAAGCAAACTTAGGGCAGAGTATATTCTTTCCATTTACGACAAATTCAATAGTCGACTTAAATTCATCAAGCTGACCTACTGTCATCTTCGCAGGTTCACCAATAGTTGACTCTTTAACTTCGATAATGTCATTTTGTTCAATAGAAGAATTAAGGTTAGCAAGTCTTCCGTTAAGTGTTACAACTGCTCCCTCTCCTGCTGTTCCTCTTACAAGGTGAGTCTTTCCATTAACTGTAAATTCAAGCTCTTTACCTCTTCTAGGAAAAAGTCTTTCATTAGGAAAACCTATCTGCATTACTGCATCAACTACTGTAAGATGGTTGTTGTCATAAAGCTTAATTCTTTCATTATTAACATTTACAAAGATAAAGTTATTTTTTTGAGTATAATAATTAGTACAAATTCCTATAGGAGTTACATATAATGAATCCTTTTTAAAGTTGTCTACTCTAAAATCAACAGTTGTGAGAACTTCTGGGCCTCTAACTGCCACTCGCTGTCTTGCAATACCAAGATAATCAGCTATCTTATCAGTATAACCTGTTATCTTACCACCACCACCTACAACGAATACGGCATTGACTGGCTTGCCACCATTTAACTCTACTATCTTATCAGCAGTATTTTTTGCCATAGTATCTACTGAATTATCAGCTATTTTTAATATCTCATCAACTGTAATTGTCTGTTCTATTCCCATAATATCGTTAAATACTATTGGCTCATTGACATCTCCACCTGCTGCAATCTTAATTTTTTCTGCTGTGTTAAAATCAACTAGATAATTCTTTGCAATAACTTCTGTAATTTCATCACCTGCAAGTGGTATCATTCCATAAGCAATAATACTTCCGTCTTTTGTAAGACATATATCTGATGTTCCTGCACCAACATCTATAAGACCGATATTTAACAATCTATACTGCTGTGGAATTGCTATATTCATTGCTGCAATTGGCTCTAATGTAAGACTTGCAACTTGAAGTCCCGCATACTCAACAGCCTCGTAAAGTCCATCTACAACTTCATCTGGAAGAAATGTTGCAATTAATTCAACTCCTATTTTATTAGCTTTATGTCCTTCAAGATTAGTTATATCAAACTCATTTAATTTATATTTAATTGGTGTATTACCAACACAATAAAATTGTATATTACTTTCTGCTGAATTAATTTGCATGTGAGCTTTTTCAACCGCAAGAAGATTAAGTGAATATATATGTTCTTGAGTCACTCTTGTTTCTTCTTCAAATTCATATTCTGCTGTAGCATTGACAGTTCTTAAAACACGACCCGCAGCAGCTATACACACATCTGAAAGCTGTCTTTCAAGTTGTCTTTCAAGTTCATTTTTTACAAATCTTATTGTATCTCCTACCTTGTATATATCATGTATCTGTCCATCAAGCATAGCTCTTGTGTCATGCTCTTTTTGTGCCATTGCAACAACATGAAAACCAGTTCTGTCCATGTATCCTACAACACCAACTATACTTCTTGTACCAATATCAAGTCCAAATACTAAATCATCTTTTATGGGTGTACGATTGTCCATAATGCTCCTCATTTCTACGCATATTTTTGCTAAAACTTGCTGGTACTTTGTGCGTATTGTACCAGCTTTAAAAGTATTTTAAAAATGTATTTTAATCATAGCAATTCTTATAACAACTTTTCAATCTGTGACATAGTGTCTTCAATATCTTTGCTATTGTCTATTACGTTAATGCAAGCTTTTTTATAAGCTTCTTCATTAAGCTGACTTTTAAACACACTGTCTATCTTTTCATCAGAATATCCCCTGCTATCCTTTAATCTTTGTCTTCTTATATCAGCAGGTACATATATATACCACAACTCATCACAAATCAAATCATAGTGGTCTTCTATAAGAAGCGCAGCTTCTACGAACACATAATCATAAGTGCCGGCAATCTTAAGTTCATTAATTTTATTTAATATTATCTTTTTTACAAGTGGGTGAATTATGCTATTTAACACTATACGTTTATTTTCATTGTGAAATACTATAGTAGCAAGTTTTGTTCTATCAATATTTTTGTTTTTATCTAAAATATCTTCTGAAAACATTTCAACAACCTGCTCATATCCTGCATTACCTCTACACATAGTTTCTTTTGCTATATCATCAGCTATAAGAATATATGCGTTAAATCTTTCTTTTAAAAGCTTAAGAACACTACTTTTTCCAGACCCCACTCCTCCTGTTATTCCTATTACTCTCATATAACCTCCTAATGTGCTTCAAACCAATTATTGCCTTGTTTCATATCTATTTCAAGTGGAACGTGAAGGTTAGCTGCATATTTCATACCATCTTCAATTATTGCCTTAACTTCTTCAAGCTCGTCTTTATAAGTTTCAACTAAAAGTTCATCGTGTACTTGTAATATTAACTTTGATTTGAGATTTTTATTTTTAAGTTCATTGTATACTCTTATCATTGCAAGCTTAATAATATCTGCTGCTGTTCCTTGAATAGGCGCATTCATTGCCACCCTTTCTCCGAACTGTCTTTGCATAAAGTTACTTGATTTTAATTCTGGTATCTGCCTACGTCTGTTGTACATTGTAAGTGAATAGCCATTTTTCTTTGCTGTTTCTACAAGGTTATCAATATATTTTTTAACATCTGGATATGTTTCAAAATACTGCTCTATATAACTTGTAGCTTCTTTTCTTGTTATACTAAGGTCTTGGCTTAAACCAAATGAACTTATTCCGTATATTATACCAAAATTAACTGCCTTTGCATTACGTCTTTGTGTATCTGTAACTTCATCAAATGGTACACCAAATACTTGTGAAGCTGTTACTCTGTGTATATCTTGCGCTGACTTATAAGCTTCAATAAGCTTCTTATCGCCTGACATATGTGCCATAATCCTAAGTTCTATCTGCGAATAATCGGCATCTAAAAATACACAATCCTTTTTTGGTACAAATACCTTTCTTATTTCTCGTCCCATCTCCATTCTTATTGGGATATTTTGTAAGTTAGGCTCTGTACTGCTTATTCTTCCTGTCGCAGTAATTGTCTGATTGAACTTTCCATATATTCTTCCATCGTCTTTTATATATACTGCTAGTCCATCTGCATAAGTAGATTTAAGCTTTGATAACTGTCTGTATTCTAGTATTTTTTCGACAAATGGATACTCTGGTGCAAGCTTTTCAAGAACGCCTGCGGCTGTCGAATAACCACTTTTTGTCTTTTTGCCATTAGGCATGCCTAACTTTTCAAATAGTATTACACCTAACTGCTTTGGCGAATTAATATTAAATTCTTCTCCTGCTTCTTTGTATATGTCTTGTTCTAACACTTCTATCTTTTGAGCAAGCACTTTTCCATAATCAGAAAGCCCTTGCTTGTCAACTTTTATTCCTTCTGCTTCCATTGAATAAAGTACAAATAAAAGTGGCATTTCTATATTATTGAATAAATCGGACATTTCTTCATTTATAAGAATTGCTTGTATTTTTTCCCAAACCACAAGATTTATATAACCTTCAAGGCAAGCCATACGACAAAGTGCTTCTTCGTTAATCATAAGACTTTGCGCAAATGTTGACTTTCCTAGAAGCTCTAATCTTGAATTAACATTTACCTGTAAATACTCTCTTGCAAGTGTATCATAATTATATTCATCATTATTAGGATTGATAAGATATGCACCAATACCTACATCTGCAAATGAGCCTTCATCAACTTTTAATGCGCTCTTTTCTGTATTATCTTGTGTATCTTTAAATATAGACAAATATGTCTTTAAATTATTAGTTATAATATGTCTTTGTGTACTGCTAACACACACCTGTGTTAATTTATCTTGAATATATTCTGATGTAATAAAACCAATCGCAGGTATAAAGTATATATTTTCCTTATCAAATGCTAACGATATAGCTGATATAGTATTATCCTCATAGCAAACTGAAAGTCCAATACTCTTATCCTTTACAAGCTCTTTAGCTTTTTGGAATACATCTTCTGCTTCTGATAAATCAGATATTTTTGTAAAATTGTTATATATATCAAGTTCTGCTTTTATCTCGCTATTGTCAAATCTTTTTAAAAATGTCTTAAAGTTATATCGTTTAAAAAGTTCAAACGAATTAGGATTAAAAAATCCACCAACTTGTGCTTCTTCTATATCATAATCAATAGGTACATTAATATCTATTGTCGCTAAAAACTTACTTAACTTTATCTGCTCTACATTTTCACTAATAGACTTTTTGGCTTTGGGTGGCTTTAATTCTTCAAGATGTTCAAATACATTTTCTATACTGTGATACTGCATTATAAGTGATGAAGCTGTCTTAGGCCCTACTCCCGGCGCACCCGGAATATTGTCTGACGTATCTCCCATAAGTGCTTTTACATCTATAAATTCAATGGGAGTTACTCCATAAAGCTCATTAACATCACTAGGAAGATAATCTTCAACTTCTGTAACACCTTTTTTAGTCTTAGGTATTCTAATCTTAATGTTAGTATCTGCTAACTGTAATAAATCTCTATCACCAGATATTACAGATACATCTATTCCTTGACCAGCACATTTTTTTGCAATTGTTCCAAGCAAGTCATCGGCTTCAAAGCCTTCCTTTTCTACTACTTTAATATTCATTGCTTTTAGTATTTCTTTTATAAGTGGAACTTGTTGCTTTAACTCGGGAAGCATTGGCTTTCTAGTCCCCTTATAATCTGCAAACCTTTTATGTCTAAATGTAGGAGCATGAACATCAAAAGCAACTGTTATATAATCTGGCTTTTCTTCATCAATGAACTTAAACATTATATTTAAAAATCCATACATTGCATTTGTGTGAATACCCTCTGAATTAGTAAGGTCTGGAACACCGTAAAATGCTCTATTAAGTATACTATGACCATCTATTAAAATTAACTTTTTACTCAAAACTTGCTACCATGCCTTTCTTTGATGATTATTATATATTGACCATCTAGTGTTAAAAAAATTTTATAATAATGTATGATATAAATGTAAGAAGTATAAATACATTACTTGCACCAAAACAAAACATTACATTTTTATTATGCTTTTTTATAGTCGCAATATTAATTCTGCTATCCTTAATTTTTTTATCTATAAGTCCCTTAAAATCATACTTATCTAAAAGTTCCTTATATTCTTTTTTTATTGGTCTGTCTACTGCCATATCATCAAGCCCATACTCAATTATATAGTAGATTTCAAATTCTTCTTTACAATCATTACAGTTCTCTATATGATTTACAAATTCTTCTTCATCATTACAGGATAACCTTCCCAGGTCAAAATCTTTTATCATTGACTGATATTTTTTACAATCTCTCATTTGGCGTTCCCCTATATAAACTATTTTAAGGCACAGACATTAATTTTAAAATTATTATATCATTTTTTTATTAAGATTAATAGTATATAGAAATAAAAAATACCCCTTTATCAGAAATAATCTGATAAAAGGGCAAAAGGAAAAACCATTATGAAAAAATGCGGATGGTGGGACTTGAACCCACACGATGTCACCACCGGCAGATTTTGAGTCTGCTGCGTCTGCCATTCCGCCACATCCGCTAATATGTAAACTAAAAACTTGTTACACTACTTTTTAGATTATACATGTTCTTATTATTTCTGTCAAGATTAATTTTCTAAAAAAATGGGGGTAGGGGGAAGCAGGG
>URYE01000020.1 GCA_900551945.1 uncultured Eubacterium sp.
GCCATAAAGAAAAGGCAGTTTCTTAATTTAAAAAATGATATTGTAACCATTGTTAGTGAGTTGTTGCTTTTTATATATTTATGCACAATATTATGGATTACGGGAATTATTGGGAGAGAATATACTTTTGAATTTTCTGTTTTCTCGCTTGAAACTTTTTTAAGTAGCCCATTTTATGGTGCGTCAATAAAAATGGTAGCTTTAAACTGTTTATTATTTGTACCTTATGGTTTTCTTGTTTTTATTTTATCAAGAAAAAGTCCATTTTCTTTTGCAAAAATAGTACTTATTGGCTTTAGTACGTCTTTATTTATAGAAGTTTTTCAAGCCTTTACGGGAAGATTGCCAGAAATTGATGATATTATTGCAAATACAACAGGTTTTGTTGTAGGGTATGTCGTTGCAAATGGTATGTATCAAGTAAAAGATATAAAAATGAGAAAGCAAGGAATTATTAAGGTTATATGCACTTTAGGGCTTTTATTAATATCATTATTTTGTATATCTTTTTTTGCAAATGATTATGAAGCTTATAAACAGCTTGATGACTATTATACACAGTATGGTTTTAATGATGAAAATATTAAGTTAATAAATGAATTTAATATTTTGAATAATTCATCATGTTATACAATAGAAAATGATAGAGTCAACAAATCTAATTGTTACTATTGGATAGGACAGGAAATTTCAAACAAAGCAAGTCTTTATAAGCTACAAGATTTGCCAACCAATTTTGAATTTGCACAAGAAGCAGATAAAGTTTATATAGAAATAAAATACCTAGAGCCACAGACGTTTAGGTTTTACAACAATCCGTCTTGGGAAATGCTAGATGTTACACATATAGTTTACTGTATGAGTGACGGGACTATTTGGTATAGTTCCAATTATAATTATTTTGAAAAATGTGCTATATATGACAATTCACAAGACGAATATCAAGTAAATGATGATTTGAAAAATGAAATAGAAGAATTAGTTGGTTTAAAATAATAGTAATGTAAGTTTGGCGCAAATTGCAGTCAAGTTGTCGCACAATGTCATTCATTTTAAAATTACTAATAGCTATAATTACATCATAACAAACAACATAGACATATCAAAAATGGAGGATTTATGATGAATAGAGTAGCATTAGTAACAGGAGCGTCAAGTGGAATTGGTGCAATGACAGCGAAACAATAACACCACCAATATTTGGTGCATATTGTAGTAGTAATGCAAGAGAATGTATAAAAAGAATTGCACAGTATAAGGCGCTTGTTGGAGCAATTACATTTGAAGTTAGTGACAATGAAAGTGGTGTTACTGTAAATATTAAAAGAGAAGATAATGAAGAACTACCTGAAATTATTGTAGGAATTGAGATGATTTTATTAACTAATCTTATACGAAAGGCAACAAAAGAACACATTGTCCCAGTTAAAGTAAGTGTAAAAAAAGCATTTGTTAATAATTTCAAAAACAATTAAATCATGTAAGAAAATTATTAGCAAAAAATTATATTAACAATACCAATTTATCATCAGAAGATATTGCATATTTACTTGGATATCAAGACTTAAATTCATTTTTTAGAGCCTTTTCACTGTGGACAGGAATGTCAGTTACAGCATATAAAAAAGAACAATCTTGATAAAAAATTATTTACGCAAATAACGAATTAAAGACTGTGCTTGAATGAGTATTTATTGGCAATTGCATAGACTATGAAAGACTTGCAAAGAATAGTTTGCAAGTTGAGTAAATTCATAATTTATTTTATTATATATGGGTGGGCTGTTGCATTAACGAAAATTTATACAAGATATAGAATTGTTTATTGGTTAAACATCTATATTTTGTATAAATTTTCTTAGTGCGACAGACCCATCCATTTTTTATATGAATAGCAACATCTTCTATTTTTACCCAATATATGTTAATATATAATAAAAAGAAGATTAATTGAAAAGAGGTGTTAAGATGGCAGATAACAAACAGGTAGAAACTGTGGAAAATAATAAAGAATATACAGTCGGAGGATATACATTTACTGATAAAAAGGCAGCAGAAGCGGCAAAGGAAGAATTTAAGTCAATCAATAATTTATCTTCAAAGATTAATACAAAAGACGCAAGACAAGTATATGCTTTATATAATTCAATTATAGATAAGAAATTATTTAGTACTATGGTAGGACTTAATTATCTTAAAGAATTACAACAGTTTTTATATATAAGTAAAGAAATACCAAATAATAGAATACGACCAATTCCAATTAATAGCGATGTGCAGGAAGTTATTGATGGAAAAAGAGAGTTAATACAAAATCAAAGTGAATTAAGAACTTTAAAAAGAGAACGAAATATGTATAAAGACAGATTTACAAAATCTGTTATTTTGAATATAGCATTAGTCGCGGCTATTATTGCAATGGTGATTATTACACTTACAAGTAAAAATCCTAACATAATTAACTATGAAACAAATCTTGAAGACAAGTACTCTGCTTGGCAAGAGCAGTTACAGTCACAAGAGGCTTCATTAAAGGCAAGAGAACAGGCAGGACACTAAAAATACACATATTACGTCACATTTTAAACATAACTTTAAGGTAATATATGGATAAAGTTGAGAGCTAAAATAATTTTAATTAACATTATCAAAAACAGGAATGTAGATTAAGAGTATTGGCTTAATTAAAATATGTTAAAAATTATAATAACAACATAATACAAATTAAAAGTGTAGAAAAGAGGATATTATGGATAAGTTAAAAGTATTAATGGTAGATGATGAAAGCAGAATGAGAAAGCTTGTTAATGATTTTCTTTCAAGAAAAAATTATGAAGTTATAGAAGCAGGAGATGGAGAAGAAGCAATTGATAAGTTTTATGCGGATAAAGACATATCACTTGTAATACTTGATGTTATGATGCCTAAAATGGACGGTTGGGAAGTTTGTCGTGAGATAAGAAAGAACAATTCCAAAGTGCCTATTATTATGCTTACAGCAAAAAGCGAAGAAAGGGATGAGCTTCAAGGCTTTGACTGTGGTGCTGATGAATATATAAGTAAGCCATTTAGTCCTAAGATATTAACAGCAAGAGTTGACGCATTAATTAGAAGAACTTATATGGTAGATAATAATGAATGTATTGACGTTGGTGGTATAGAGATTAATAAAGCCGCTCATATAGTAAAAATTGATGGTCAGGAAATAGAGCTTAGTTATAAGGAATTTGAATTGTTGTCTTATTTTGTAGATAACAAAGGACTTGCGCTTTCAAGAGAAAAAATTCTTAACAATGTATGGAATTATGATTACTTTGGTGACGCAAGAACAATTGATACACACGTTAAAAAGTTAAGAAAAAAGATGGGCGATAAAGGCGATTACATAAAGACTATATGGGGGATGGGATATAAGTTTGAAGTTTAATTTATATTAGGCAGGATATTAAAATGAGAAGACATTCAATAAGAGTTAAGTTTACATTGCTTCTTACAGCAATTATAGTTAGTATGATTGTACTTGTCGTATTTATTAACAACGCATTTTCAGAGAGGTTTTATATTGATGGTAAAAGAAAATTAATGCTTTCTAAATATGACAGTATTAATAGCATTTTAACAGATTATTCAGCAGGAAATATTACAGACACACAACTTAATGATAGTCTTGAACAACTTACAAATAGTACTGCAATGTCAGTAATAGTTGTGAATAGTGATTGGACAACAGTATATGTGAGTAGTAATGTTGAAGATGAAATGATTAATCGACTTAGAATGAGCATTTTTAACAGTGACATTTTTGAGCAGGACGATACATCAACAAATGAACAAGAAAGCTTGCAACAGCCACCTGACAACAAGGGAAACAAAGGAAAGTCTAAAAATGGTATTGAACCATCAAAGCCTTCTGATGAAAGCTCATCACAAGATAATACTGATAATTTAGATGGCAGTCAACCATCTGATGATAATAATATAAGTGACAAAAATTCCAGTGACCCATATATGATTAATATGTCAGGTAGTGGAATTGAAGAAACAAGGCAGATTATATTAAAAACTGACCAATATACACTTCAAAAGATATATGATACAAGATTAGGTGATTATTATTATGAACTGTGGGGCATACTTGACTGTGGTGATTCTGTAATGTTACGACTTGCAATACAAGGAATAAAAGATAATGTTATGATTTCTAATAAGTTTATAACATATATAGGTATTGCTATCACATTAATAGGTATTATTGTTGCTTATTTTGTTTCATCATATTTTACAAAGCCAATAATGCAGTTATCAGAGCTTGCAAAGAAAATGGCAGCGATGGACTTTGATGCTAGATACGAAGGGCATGATAAAGGCGAGATTGGAATACTTGGAGAAAGTATGAATGATATGTCAGCTAAGTTGGAAAGTAATATAGCTCAATTAAAAGCAGCTAACCTTGAGCTTCAACGTGATATTGATAAAAAGAATAAGATTGACCAAATGCGAACAGAGTTCCTTTCAAATGTGTCACACGAATTAAAAACTCCAATTGCTTTAATTCAAGGTTATGCAGAAGGGCTTAAAGAAGGAATTACAGATGACCCAGAGAGTATGGACTTTTATTGTAGTGTAATAATAGACGAAGCAAGTAAAATGAATACAATGGTTAAAAAGCTTTTAACACTTAATCAGATAGAATTTGGCAATGAAGAGCTTGTTATGGAAAGATTTGATATAATAGAGCTTGTTTCTTCCGTTGTTAATGCTAATGAATTAAGAGCTAACCAAAAAGGTATAAAGATGATATTTAATCAGACCGATGAACATATTGACGTATGGTCGGATGAGTATAAGATAGAGGAAGTTATAACTAACTATATCTCTAATGCAATTAATCACTGTGATTTCGATAAGATAATTGAAGTAAATGTAAAGAAGGTAGATAATGATAATGTAAGAGTTAGTGTATTTAACACTGGAAAGAATATACCTGATGAAGATATCGACAATATCTGGGGCAAGTTCTACAAAGTAGACAAAGCTAGAACAAGAGAGTATGGTGGTAACGGTATAGGTTTATCAATAGTAAAAGCTATTATGGATTCTTATGGAAAACAATACGGAGTACGCAATTTAGAAAATGGAGTAGAATTCTGGTTTGACCTAGACGCTAAATCTATGGTATAATTATCTAACTAATGAGCAGTGCCTAAAAACAAAGAACAATGATTGCTTTGCTAGCAAGAGCAATCATTAGGCTTTATTTTTAGATAGGGCGAAGCCCTACATCAATATCAATTATAGATTGATATTGATGAAAGACACTGTGGAGTAGTAGGAAAAATAAAAAAGTTTTGTTTTTAGATATATTATACAATTGGAGGATTGTTATGAAGAAGTTAGTTACAGTGTGTTTGGGTGTTGCAATGGCATTATCTATAACAGGTTGTGGAGATAAAGTTACACTTACAGAAGAACAGAATGATTTGATAGCAGAATATGTAGCAGGTGTTATGTTAAAGCACTCTTATGAGAATGAATGGAATTATCAAAAGCTTAATATTGCACAAAATACATATACTTCAAAAGGCAGTATGAATAATAATACAACTGCTGCCACAACAAATGCAAATCAGCAGGCAAGTACTTCTAGCGCTACTAATACAACACAGTCATCAACAACAGCAACAAAGGCTACTGGAACAGTAGTTACAGGTGATGTTATAGCAGACCTTAAAAATGTGTTAAATCTTAAAAGTGCAGATATTTCATATTCAAAATATGTTGTAAGTGATAGATATCCTACTGATGAATTTGCAATATGTGTACCAGCTAGTGAAGGTTGTAAAGTAATTGCAGTAGAATTTGCAATTAACAATAATACAGCGCAAGCAATTGAAGCTAACACAGCTACAAGTGGTGTCAACTTTGAGATTAATATTAATGGAACAAAAGTTAAACAGTTGACTTCTATTTTAAAGAATGATATTTCAGCACTTAGTAAAGTTAATATTCCTGCGGGTTCTGGATATACGGCAGTAGCATTGTTCCAGGTAGCAGATAAAGTAGCAGAGAATATTTCATCGATATCTATTGAGGCATATCAAGATAATACATTGTTAGGTACTATACCTATGAATTAATATTATTATTGTAATTACAGAATTTTAAGCTATGAGAAACCTGCATATAGTATTCTAATTTTATCGTGACAGTTGTTAGGTTTTGTGCAAGCACATAGTTAATTAGCTGTGTAATGTATAAGTACCACTACTTATTGCGAGAAGTAGTGGTACTTATTTATAGTTAAATAATAAATTAGCTTTTAAATATCATTTAATTATTAATTAATTTGATATTTTTTATAAATTTTGGCTATTATGACAAACATTAATATTGATAGCTTTAAAATCCAAGTACATTTTTCCTTGTATATATTAAAGCTTCTTCATCAGTGAGCTGATGTACATATTCTGGGCGTTTGTTAGGAACGTAGCCATCACCTGTACATTTGTATTCTGCATAATAACAAGTTTTGTGAGACTCTGGTTTATTCCAATCGTGAAATCCTGTTTCTGTAATTTGACCACTCATATTACATTTTATAAATACAACTTTAGCATGTATTCTCCAGGGACGTGTAAGCATTACAGTTCTGTCAGGGCAGTTTCCAGTAAAGTTGCAATTTTCAAATACATATCCAAATTGTTCACCTTCATAAGTAGATGGTGCAGTATAAAAAGAGTTAATTTCTTCATTTCTATTAAGTGCATATAATTCACAATTCTTAAAATAGGCTGTAGCACTTCCAAAAATAAAATCAACTTCTCCACTTATAAAGCAATCTTCATATAGTTGATGTCCAACAACTCTTTCACAAAACTCAGTCGGGCCGACAAAGCCACCTTTTTGTTTTTCTTTAAGAGGGAGAGGCCCTGTAAATAAAGTATCTTGATGACCTAACAAGCGACAATTTTTGAAAATAATATGGTCACCCTCAGCATACACAGCAATAGCTTGTCCGACATCTTTTCCAAAGCCTGATGAATTTTCAAATGTAATATTGTATGCGCTGAAGTTATTAGCATGAACAAAAAAAGTATATGAACGAAAAGTTCCTCTTTTTGAACCGTCTTCCATAGGCATAAGAGCATAAAAACCTTCTGTTATTACGGTGTCGTTAGCATTTTCACCTATCAAAGTAACATTGTTAGCAGTAATTTCTACACGTTCCTTATAAATACCATTTTTAATAAAAATTGTTTCGTTTCCGTTAGGAATACTCTTTACAGCATCATTTACAGAAGTAAAATCGCCAGTTCCGTCTTTTGCTACAGTAATCATTTTGTTACCTCATTTCTTTTTAATTAAGCTAAAATATTTTGTAATAGCTGTTTTTACATTGTTACATTATAGCATAAATATTAGACAATTAAAATAAAAAGGTGTATACTGTGAACTCAAAGATAAAATGAAATTTAATTATAAGGAGCAATATAAAATGTTGACATTTGTTGAAGATAATAAAGATGTGAATATATATTTAGACTTAAGAAAAAAGGTTAATTGGATAGAGCTTACAACTAAACAGGCGCAAAAAGCATTAGATAACAGCCTTAAAATAGTTACAGTATACGATGATGGTGAGCCTATTGGAATGGGAAGAATAGTTGGAGATGGGGCAGTAATCTGCTATATTCAAGATTTAATTATTATCCCAGAGTATCAAGGAAAGCACATTGGAAGTATGTTAATAGAAAAACTTATAAGCTATGTTAAATCTATAACAATACCAGATTCAAGAATGATGTTATGTTTAATGTGTGCAAAAGGTAGAGAAGTATTTTATGAAAAGCATGGGTTTATAGCAAGACCAACCGAAGCTCTAGGTCCAGGAATGATACAGTACATAAGGATTGAATAATGAGAGTATTAATATTTAAAATGCAGGGTATTGCATATAATTCAACTAGAGTTTTTGCAGATATTTTATCAAAAAGTTTTAAAAGACTTAATGTAGAAGTAGAAATATTTGATATAAAAAAGCAAAGTATTAATGATTTAGAAAAACTTAAAGCTAATTGTTATGACGCAATAATAGATTTTAATTCAAAGCTTTCAGATTTAGTTGTTGATGATGAAGATGGTAAAGAAAAATATTTTCTTGATACAATAAATGCACCATTTTACAATTATATAGTAGACCACCCTGTATATCATCATAAGTATCTTAATCACAAACTTAAAAATTATAATGTTATATGTGTTGATGAAAGTCATGCCGAGTATATAAGACATTTTTATTCTCATATAAAAAATGTAATAACAGCTCCATTAGGTGCAATCTCAGCTAATGATATAATAAGTTTTTATAATAAAGTTGAATTAGATGAATATAATATAACACAAGTAGATACACAAAGGGAAAATTCTATACTTTTTATGGGAACATATCTTAACCCTAATTCGTATTATGAAGTTATTAATAATCTTCCTAAAGATATGAGTGAGGGTATAAAAAATGTTATTGATATTATGAAGTCAGATAATAATATAACATTTGAAAAAGCTATAAAACAGTATATACATACAAATAATAACGATTATAAGCTTATTTATGAAAATGATATCAAGAAAGCAAGTGTTTATAATACAATGTTTTTTATGGCAGATATTTATATTCGTGCCTATATTCGTGAAAATGTGCTTGATGAATTTGCAAAATCGGGCGTAAACCTTGTGGTATATGGCGAAAAATATAACGAAAGCCATATTGCTAAATATAAAAATGTAAAAATAATGCCACAAGTTTCTTATATAGAAAGTATTTTAAAAATGACAAATTATAAATATGTGTTGAATATTATGCCAAATTTCAAAGCAGGAATACATGACAGAGTAGTAAATGCTATGATAAATAAAGCAGTATGTATTTCAGATGGCAGTACTTTAATGGATAAGTATTTTGAAAAAAATAAAGATTACATATACTATAATCCAGTTGATACAAACTCAATAAAACAAGTAGCAGAGCTTGTAAAAAATGGAAGTATAGCTTGTAAAGATATTGCACAAAATGGTTACAGGAAAGCAATTAATTTAACATTTGATAATATTGCAACAAAAATAATTGCAAACTTATCTAGGTAAGCTTTGATATAATAAGTGTTGGAAATAAAGTTTCCTAGTCCGATAAAAACAATTAATGGCTACTTAAGAATAATAAAATAAAATTATTTACGAATAATTTAAAAAAAAATCGCATAAGATATTGTGTAATTAGAATTAATGTTGTATAATAAGCCTAGTGAGAAAGTGCAGTAAGTACTAATAATTTAATATAAGAGTAGAATATTCCTGGGGTGTTCGCCAGTCCACTTATTTTGATCCTACATTATTCGAACGGGACTCCTATATTTTCACTTTGATGTCAGGCCTCCGTTTGCAGTGGAAGGCAGATGAGTGTTTGCGGTAACCCACCTAGCTTTGCTAGGAGTCGAAAACGTGGGCAACGGCATTTTGGGAATTTTAAGAGATTATAAGCTTTGTTAGAGAGTATCTAGCAAAGCTTTTTTATTTATAGACTTTAGTCTGTTGAGCCCATTGGAGTTTTTCGTTGTTCCGAAAAATGGAAATGGGCGAAACAAAAAAACACCTGCTATGCGGGTGGTACAACAATTGCTTATAGCAAAAAAATCACCTTTCCGTTACCTTCAAAACTTTAATCTGCAAAATAAAAATATTTATAGTTGTCAAAATAGTATAATTAGACAAACTAGCCAATATATTAGTAATTGTAATAAGCAATTAGTGGGGCAATTTATAAAAGCTAACTAATTGGTTTTAGGGGGCGTTATGGCATATAAAAGAAAAAGAATATTGGCAGTTATAATAATTATAAACATTGTTCTTATATCATTAATAGTTATTATAAAGAAAAAAAATAAATCAGAAATAACTTATGCTCAAGCTGGAAAGTTATTTGCATATACAATAGCCGATACGAATACTCTTAACAGTGCCGAAAAGGACAATCTAGGCTACTGGTATAAGCCGTACATAGAAATAATAAATGATAAACTTGGAATACAGATTAAATCACCATCTAAAAATATCACATGGCAGTTTGTGTATAAAGTATATCAAGCTGTAAAAGAAACGTATCCTGAACTACAATCCCAAACAGAAAATTCACAACAAGAAAATGATATTTTAAATAAATTACAAGCTAAAAGTACAAGTAAAAAACATATAAATGCTAGTGAATTTTATCAAGTTTATAATGTTATAAAAAAATATATGCCTTATGGGGAAGAAATTAACGAAGTTGAAGCAGGAATTGCAGGTACACCGCTTATGCTTAGTGCAGCGGGAGAGTGGGAGGTATACACAACTAATGGAAAATACCGTTTCAGTGGCATAATTCTTGATGACAAGATTGACAAAACAGTATCAATGTTTGTTAGAAATAATGAAATACTTTCTGTTATTAAAGTGGTATCTTCAAATGTTGAGTACAAGAATATCTGGGTAAAAAGCTGTAATGAAAATGTACTTGAAACTAATATTTATGGGGCTGATAGAACATTTTCAATTAAAGGCACAACACAAAGTGTCACAGGCGTATTAGCTGATATAAGCCTTTCAAATGGTAAAATAAAAAATATAAATATTAAAACAGACGAAATTGGCGGAAAAGTTTTATCTGTTACAAAAGACTATGTTGAGATAGAGGGGTATGGAAAAGTTCCTCTTGATAAAGATTTTATGATATATGATATTAACAACGGCTTTAGTGTAAAGACTTATGAAGATATTATTGTTGGTTATTCATTGCAAAACTTCATTGTTGCACAAGGAAGTATATGTGGAGCTGTTATTTCAAAGCCACTTAACGCAGACAATATAAGAGTTATAGTAAAAACGACAGGGTTTAATAACATTTTCCATGAAAATGTAGTAATTAATTGTAACAGCCCTTATATTATACATCTAGCAAATGAAGATATAGAATGTGTAGCAGGGCAAGAAACAGTTGTCGGTAGAGATAATCCTGCATTTTCAGAAGGAAGAATGACAATAATAGCGCAAAATAATGATGAGATAATGATAAATTCTATAACAAGAAGTCAAGGAACGCCATCATATAAAGGAACACTTGAGCTTTCGCTTTATGAGCAGGGAATTGTAGTTGTAAATGAAATAGATATCGAAAGTTATCTTAAAAGAGTTGTACCTAGTGAAATGCCGGTAAGTTTTGGTGTTGAAGCTCTTAAAGTGCAGGCAGTTTGTGCAAGAAGTTACGCCTATAAACAGCTAACTAATAGCTATTACAGTGAGTATGGTGCGCACGTTGATGACAGTACACTATTTCAAGTTTATAATAATACAACTGAAAGCGAAGCTTCTAATCAAGCTATTAGTGCAACAAATTGTATGGTGTTAAAGTACAATTCAGAAGTAGTGCAGACGTATTATTATTCAACTTCTTGTGGTGTAACTACAGATGTTGGCTTATGGGGAAGCTCTCCAGAAAATTATCCGTACTTTTCATCAATTGCAGTAAGTCGTGATAAGAAAAACTTAAACTTGTGTGATGAAAATACATTTGAACAATTTATTACTTCAAAAAATGAAAACGACTATGATTATACTTTTGCGTTGTACCGATGGGAGTTAAATGTAACGACAGAGCAATTAAGTAAAAGTTTTAATTCTAAATTATACGACAGATACATTGCTGTTCCTGAAAAAATTCTCACGCAAAATGCAGATGGAACATTTTCATCAAAAAAGATTACAACAGTGGGAAATATACAAGATATTATAGTCAATTCAAGAGCAAACGGCGGAGCAATAACAAGTCTAACCGTAATAGGAGATACGGCAGTTGTTAGGATAGACAGCGAGTCGTGTATAAGAGTGCTTTTGGGCGTAGATACAGTAGATATGACAACAAACACAGGGACAACAGTAATGTCATCACTTCCTAGTACATTTTGTATATTTAAAAAGGTGTATAATCAAGATGTATACACAGGCTTTAAGATTATAGGCGGTGGGTACGGTCATGGAATAGGAATGAGTCAAAATGCCGTAAGTGTAATGGCAGCAGAAGGTATGAACTATGTGCAAATATTACAATTCTTCTATCCTAATACAGAAGTGGGAACGAAGTAAAGTAAGTTTTTACAAAAATGTGTGAAAAGCCATATTCTTTAGATATTGGAGTATAAAATTAGTTGCGCTATAGAAATATGTAAATACAAAAAAATGGGATATTTATTTTTTAATATATGATATAAACTTAGTAGTTTTTAGATGTGCTTTTTAAGAACAATGACGCACCGACACAATGTCACATTGATTGTGTTCACGTTAGTTTTTTTATCTAAATAGGTACATCTTAGAACTACTTAGCTTATATCATCAACAAAAAATACAATATCCCATTATTTTTCATTTTTATTACTGTTATTTTCCAAATAATAAGTGCGCTTTCTCCTTATCCTAAGCGGAATAATTCCAGATTGAATACAAATATTAAGCTCAGCGCCTAAAAATAAAATGAGCATACAAAAATAAAGCATCATAAGTGAAATGACTAAAGAAGTAAGACTTCCGTACATATAACTAAAGTTAGGTGAATAATTAACATATAGTGAGAAGAAATACGAAAATAAATACCAACCAACTGTAGAAAGGATAGCACCTGGAAGTTCATTTAAAATACTACTTTTTCTGTTAGGAATAATTTTATACATACTAAGGAAAATAACAACCATAAAACAACCTAAAAAAATCATTCTATTTTTAATAATAGCATTAAAAATAAGAGCAATTTCAGGAATAAAACGGTCCAATAATTCAAATAAAGTATCACCGAAAACAACAAGCACTAAAGCAATAACAAAAGCAGCAATTAAAAGTAAAGTATATGCAATAGAAAGAAATCTTACAATAATCCAATTGCGCTTTGTATTAGTGTTGTATATAACATCAAGACCGTCAATAATAGCCATAAATCCTTTACCAGCAGACCATATAATTGTTAAGATAGTAATTCCAGTAATAGTATTAGATGTTTCTTTGGAAAGGTCATTTAAAATACTAATAAATAATCCAGATAATTGGTCAGGAATTATAGGAACAATATAGTCTTGAACAAGACTAAGTGGTAAATGCACCCTTGAAATAACTTCAAGCAAAAGAATAAGAGCAGGTACAAGACTAAGTACAATATAAAAACAAGATTGAGCAGCATAAGCTGTTAAATTATCCTTCATAATCTTATTAACGGTTTCTTGTACAGCAAATATAAATCTTTTCATAAAAAAATCCTTTCGTTTGTTATACATTATTAAATTATTACAGAAATGTAAAAAACTTTCAACAATTAATTTACTATATATTGCAATAATTTACTAATTTGGGTAAAATAAATAAGATTGAGAGAAGTTTTCAATCATTTGCACAGTAAAGATTTACCTAATAAGTAAAATAACTGTTATCAATATTTTACACAGAAATGAGGATTATATGGGCATTAATGTAAAATTGCAGGTGTTTGAAGGCCCGCTAGACCTTTTGTTACATCTAATAGATAAAAATAAAGTAAATATATATGATATTCCTATTGTAATGATTACAGAACAATACCTTGAATATGTAGATAATATGGATAAAGAAGATTTAGATGTGGTAAGCGAATTCCTTGTAATGGCGGCTACACTACTTGACATAAAGTCAAAAATGTTACTTCCAAAAGAAGTAGATGAAGAAGGGCAAGAACAAGACCCAAGAGCAGAGCTTGTTGAAAAGCTTTTAGAGTATAAGCTTTTCAAATATATGTCATATGAATTAAAGAAACAACAAGTAGACGCAGAGAAATCATTTTACAAAGCACCTACAATACCAAAAGAAGTTTCAGCTTATTGTCCTCCAATTAATATTGATGAGATTATAGCAGATACAACTCTTATACAACTCAATCAGGTATTTCAAGATGTATTAAAACGTCAAGAAGATAAAATTGACCCAATAAGAAGTAAGTTTGGAAAGATTGAAAAAGAAGAAGTCAGCATGTCTGAAAAGCTTGTGCAAGTAAAGGCGTATCTTAATAAGCATAGAAAGTTTAATTTTAGACAAATGTTATCTAGTAATTCATCAAAAGTGTCAACGATTGTTACATTTCTTGTTATATTAGAGCTTATAAAAACAGGTTTTGTACAAGTGTATCAAGAAAGTACAATGTCAGACATACAAATTTCCGTAGTAAAAGACCCAGAGCTTATTGGTGATATCATAGAGGATTAATAGGAGTGAAAGTTAATGAATAAAAATAAAACTAAAGCTGCAATAGAAGCAATACTATTTACAATGGGCAACTCTGTAGAGCTAGATAAAATTGCAATGGCAGTAGGACTTGACAAAGAAAATGTAAGAGATATTATACAAGAGATGATACAAGAATATAATTCTGATGATAGAGGAATTAAGATTATAGAGCTTGATAACGCATTTCAACTTTGTACAAAAAAAGAATATTATGAAAATCTTATCAAAGTTGCAAAAGCACCTAAAAAGCAAGTATTGTCAGAAGCACTTCTTGAAACTTTGTCAATAATAGCATATAAACAGCCTGTTACAAGACTTGAAATAGAAAAGATAAGAGGTGTGAGCAGCGAAAAAGCAATAAACAGACTTATGGAGTTTGATTTGTGTAAAGAACTTGGACGACTTGATGCACCAGGAAGACCTATGCTTTTTGGAACAACAGAAGAATTTTTAAGAGTATTTGGTGTACAATCAATAGACGAGCTTCCAGTTATAAGCGAAGACCTTGTTGAAAAATTCAAAGACGAAGCAGAATTAGAACTTGAGGCAGAGCAAAGAGAAGCCGAGAGTGAAGCAGTCATAACAATGGAAATTTAAGATTTAAGGAGGATAATATTATGGAAAGACCTAACGCATGGCAGAAGTATAATGAAGAAGATAAAAGAAAAGTATTTGATTTTGCAGAAGATTACAGAAAGTTTATTTCTGATTGCAAGACAGAAAGAGAGTGCGTAAAACGTGCTGTAGAGCTTGCTAAGGAAAATGGATATGAAGATTTAAACGAAGTTATAAAAAATAATAAAAAATTAAAAGCAGGCGATAAAGTATATGCTATTAATATGGGAAAAGCCGTTGTATTATTTAATATTGGAAAAAGACCACTTGAAGACGGTATGAATATTTTAGGCGCACATATTGATTCACCACGACTTGATATTAAGCAAAATCCTATGTATGAAGATACACAGCAAGTACTTCTTGATACACATTATTATGGTGGAATTAAAAAATATCAGTGGGTTGCCAGACCACTTGCACTTCATGGAGTTGTTGCATTAAAGAATGGAAATGTTGTTGAGATTAATATAGGTGAAGATGTAAATGACCCTGTTGTTGGTATTTCAGATTTACTTATTCACCTTGCAGGTGAACAGATGGCTAAAAAGGCTGATAAAGTAATTGAAGGAGAAGACCTTAATATACTTATTGGTAGTATACCACAAAAGGTAAGTGAAGACGAAAATGACAAGTCAGAGCTTGTAAAGAAAAATATTCTTGCTTTATTAAAGGACAAGTATGGAATTGAAGAAGAAGACTTCCTTTCAGCAGAAATAGAAGCAGTTCCAGCAGGCCCAGCAAGAGATTTTGGTGTTGATAGAAGTATGATTATGGGCTATGGCCATGACGACAGAGTGTGTGCATATCCATCACTTATTGCACAGCTTGAAGCAAAAGACCTTGAAAAGACAGGCGTGTGCATTTTAGTTGACAAGGAAGAAATAGGAAGTGTAGGAGCTACTGGTATGCACTCACGTTTCTTTGAAAATATGGTGGCAGAAGTGCTAGGCGCAACACAAGAGTATTCAGAACTTAAGTTAAGGAGAGCACTTACTAATTCTAATATGCTTTCATCAGATGTAAGCGCAGCCTTTGACCCTAATTATGCACAGGTAAGTGAAAAGAATAACAGTGCATACTTTGGAAAAGGAATGGTATTTAACAAGTATACAGGCGCAAGAGGTAAGAGTGGTTCTAATGATGCTTCAGCAGAATACATGGCAAAGTTAAGAAATATTATGGACAATGCAGATGTATATTATCAGACTTCAGAGCTTGGAAAAGTAGACGCAGGTGGCGGTGGAACAATTGCTTATATTCTTGCTAATTATGGAATGAATGTTATTGACAGTGGTATAGCAGTTCTTAATATGCACGCACCTTATGAGATAATAAGCAAAGCGGATTTATACGAAACATATAGAGGATATAAAGAATTTTTAAAGAACGCATAAAAGGGAGAAAGATTTATGAAATGGAACAAATATTCGATTAAGACAACAACAGAAGCCGTAGATTTAATAAGCAGTATGCTTGATGACTTAGGAATTGAAGGTATAGAAATAGAAGACAATGTACAACTTACACAAGAAGAAGCAAAGACAATGTTTGTTGACTTTATTCCAGATTTGCCACCAGATGATGGAAGTGCAACTGTTAATTTCTATATTGATACAGAAGATGATGACAACACAATTCTTGACAAAGTTAAAGCAGAACTTGAAGATTTGAGAATGTTTTGTAATGTCGGTGAAGGAACTGTAACAGAAACACAGACAGAAGACAAGGACTGGATTAACAACTGGAAGCAGTACTGGCATACATTTACAATTGGTGATTTGTATATTAAGCCTACTTGGGAAGAAGTTACAGAAGAAATGAAAGATAAGCCAGTACTTAGTATTGACCCAGGAACTGCCTTTGGAACAGGTTCACATGAAACAACAAGAATGGTAATAAGACAAATTCAAAAATATGTTAAAGGTGGCGAAGAAGTGCTTGATGTTGGGTGTGGAAGTGGTATTCTTTCAGTAGTCGCATTAAAGTATGGTGCAAAGCATGCGCTCGGAACAGACCTTGACCCTAATGCGATTATAGCTTCACATGAAAATGCACAGCAAAATGATATAACACCTGATAAACTTGAAGTTATCGAAGGAAATATTATTGATGATAAAAGTGTCCAAGATAAATGTGGTTATGAGTGTTACGACATTGTATGTGCAAATATTCTTGCCGATGTACTTGAACCGTTGTCAGCAGAAATAACAAGACACATGAAGCATGGTGCGTACTTTATAACTTCTGGAATTATTGATACTAAGGAGCAGGAAGTTGTAGATTGCTTTAAGCAAAATCCAGAGCTTGAAATTGTAGAAGTAAACCATGACGGTGAATGGGTAAATGTTACTGCAAGAAGAAAGTAAAAAAGAAAGGGATTAGTATGTATCATTTTTTTGCTGAACACAATAATATACATGATACTTATATAGATATAACAGGTTCAGACGTTAATCATATTAAAAATGTGTTGCGTTTTAAGGTAGGCGATGAGCTGTTAATTAGTAGCGGTGATAACGTAGATTACAGTTGTCATATAAGTGAAATGCAGGATGATTATATAAGAGCTGAAATTGATGCTGTAGACGAATGTGGAAAAGAGCTTCCATCAAAGATATATCTATTTCAAGGCTTGCCAAAGGGCGATAAAATGGAATTTATTATACAAAAGGCAGTTGAACTTGGTGTATTTGAAGTTGTACCAGTAGCTATGAAACGTTGCGTTGTAAAGCTTGATGATAAAAAAGCTCAAAATAAGGTTAAAAGATGGAATGGTATTGCTGAAAGTGCGGCAAAACAAAGCAAAAGAAGTATTATGCCTAAGGTTAGTGATGTTTTAACTTTTAAGCAGGCTGTTGATATGGCTAGAGCTTGTGATGTAAAGCTTCTTCCTTATGAATGTGCAGATGGTATGAGTAAGACAAAGCAGCTTATAGATAATTTACAAGCAGGAAAAAGTGTTGCTATTTTTATTGGACCAGAGGGTGGCTTTGACCAATCAGAGCTTGACTATGCTATTGAAGCTGGTTGTGAAATAATTACACTAGGTAAGAGAATTTTAAGAACCGAAACGGCAGGCATGATGCTTTTGTCAGTTCTTATGTATCATTTTGAAGAATAATAAGTAGTAAATTAAGCTTTATTATTTATGAAAGCAACAAACTATGAGAAACTCGCAGAGAGTGTTTCTTAAGTTATAAGAATTTTAGAAGAATATGGAGATATTAAAATGGAAGCATATTTGGATAATTCTGCAACTACAAGATGTGCAGATGAAGTAATCGAAAAGGTAGTTAAAGTTATGGGTACTGATTATGGTAATCCATCGTCAAAGCACATGAAGGGTGTAGAAGCTGAGAATTATATAAAAGAAGCTACAAAAGTAATAGCAAAGACGCTTAAGTGTCAGGAGAAGGAGATATTATTTACTTCTGGTGGAACAGAAAGTAATAATATGGCAATTATAGGTACAGCTATGGCTAATAAAAGACGAGGAAATCACGTTATTGTATCTAGTGTTGAACATGCTTCAGTAAAAGAGCCATTCAATTTCCTTGAAGAAAATGGTTTTGAAGTAACTTACTTGCCTGTCGATGAAAATGGTCTTGTATCAATTCAAGATTTAAAAGAAGCTCTTGATGATAATACAATTCTTGTAGCTGTTATGTATGCTAATAATGAAATTGGAACAATTGAACCTATTGAGGAAATCGGACAAGTTGTTAAGGAATACAATAAAGATATAGTATTTTTTGTTGACGCAATTCAAGCTTACGGAAAGTTTAAAATATATCCTAACAAGTTAAATATTGACCTTATGTCAGTAAGTAGTCATAAGATACATGGTCCAAAGGGAAGCGGATTTTTATATATCAAAGGAAATACTAAAATTCGCCCACTTATATTAGGTGGTGGACAACAAAAGGGTATGCGTTCCGGTACAGAAAATGTGCCGGGAGTAGCAGGACTTGGCGTGGCAGCAGGTCTTATTTATGACAGTGATTTCGATAAAAAGATAGGTAAAATGTATGAATTAAGAGATTATTTTATTGAAGAACTTGAAAAGCTTGATGATGTCAAGATAAATGGAATGAGAAAAAGACAGTCAGCACCACATGTTGTAAGTGTTTCTTTTAAAGATATAAGAGCAGAAGTGCTTTTGCATGCTTTAGAAGAAAAGAATATCTATGTTTCATCAGGTTCAGCTTGTTCATCAAACAAGCCAGGACTTAGCTCAACTCTCGTTGCCATTGGGCTTGACAGCAGTTTGCTCGACTCAACAATAAGATTTAGCTTTAGTTTTAATACTACAAAAGAAGAACTTGACTACACATTACAAGCACTAAAAGAATTACTTCCAGTACTTAGAAAATTTACAAGACACTAGTCATAGTACAAATACTATATAGTTGAATTTGAATTAATGTTAAATTTTTGTATTTTGCATTACAATAAACTTTCGTAAGATATCAGTAGTATATAAATTAAATGCACTTTTTCTGGTGTGTGTATTTATATACTATTGATATCTTCAAAATTTAAAAATGCAAAATACAACATCTTGACCTTTAGGTGTATTTTTGGTATAAATTTATGAGTATAAATATTAAAAAGAAATGAGGATAATAATGTACAAAGCATTTTTGATAAAATATGGAGAAATCGGAGTAAAGGGTAAGAATAGATATATATTTGAAGATGCCCTTGTAAGACAAATCCGTTATGCTCTTAAAAAGATTGATGGAGATTTTAAGATTTCAAAAGAAAACGGAAGAATTTATGCGACAGCAGAAAGTGAATTTGATTACGATGAAGCTGTTGAAGCATTAAAGACAGTATTTGGTATTATTGGAATTTGCCCTGTAGTGCAGATAGAAGATAAGGGTTTTGATGACCTTGCTGATACAGTTGTAAAGTATATAGACTCAGCATACAAAGATAAAAACATTTCCTTTAAGGTAAATGCAAGACGAGCAAGAAAGAATTTCCCAATGAACTCAATGGAAATTAATGCCGAGCTTGGCCATAGAATATTAGAAGCATTTCCAGAAATGAGTGTTGATGTACATAAGCCAGATGTACTTCTTCAAGTAGAAATTCGTAATAAGATTAATATATATTCAGTAGAAATTCCAGGCCCTGGCGGTATGCCAATAGGAACAGCAGGAAAGGCAATGCTTTTATTATCTGGTGGTATTGATAGCCCAGTTGCAGGATATATGGTTGCTAAACGAGGCGTTCAGATAGAAGCAACATATTTCCATGCACCACCATACACAAGTGAACGTGCAAAGCAAAAGGTTATCGACCTTGCAAAGCTTGTTGCTAAGTATGCAGGTCCAATAACACTTAATATCGTTAATTTTACAGATATACAGCTTGCTATCTATGAAAAGTGTCCACACGATGAGCTTACTATTATTATGAGAAGATATATGATGAAGATAGCAGAAAAGCTTGGTGAAGAAACAGGTTGTATGGGACTTGTTACAGGCGAAAGTATAGGACAGGTTGCAAGTCAGACAATGCAAAGTCTTTATTGTACTAACGAAGTATGTACAATGCCAGTATTTAGACCTGTAATTGGGTTTGATAAGCAGGAAATTATAGATGTTTCTGAAAAGATAGGTACTTATGAAACATCAATTCTTCCATTTGAAGATTGTTGTACAATATTTGTTGCAAAGCATCCAGTTACTAAGCCTAATCTTAAGATTATTAAAAGAGATGAGCATAACCTTGATGACTGTATAGACGAGCTTATGAAGACTGCACTTGAAACTGTAGAAAAGGTGCATGTTGAAGCTGAGTAAAACAGAATATTATAAATTTTTATATTTTGAAATTTGGAATTTGCGAAGATATCAGTAGTATATAAACACACACACCAGTAAAAGTACAATTTCCTATATCTATATGCCATTATCGAACAAGTATGTTTGCTACTGTCATACAAATATAGAAAATTGTTCTTTTAATGGTGCATTTAGTTTATATACTACTGATATCTTACGGAAATTTTGGGTAATAGAAAGTACAAAAATTTAATTTTAATAGTTATAAAATGTGATAAATAGAGGTTGTGTTAATGTAAAATATTGTATGTTTTGCATTAATAGTAAAAAGGTTCTATTTACATGGCTTGTACTAAAAAGACATGTAAATAGAACCTAATTTGTGACAATTGATTGTCGATATTCAATCTTATTCAACGATGTAAGGCTTTAATACAGATAAGATAGTATCTATATCTGAGTCGGCATGAATATTTAAGTCAATAGGCTTAGATAAGTCTAAACTAAAAATACCCATTATAGACTTGGCATCGATAACATATCTTCCTGATACGAGGTCGAAGTCGACATCAAATTTTGTGATGTCATTTACGAATGACTTTACTTTGTCAATTGAATTTAATGAAATCTTAACTGTTTTCATTGTTGTACCTCCTGGTTATTATATTATTGAATACAAACCTGTATAACAGGTTCGATATCACAGTTAATATAATAATATCTTTATGTTAAAAAGATGTCAACCTTTGGGTTCACAAAAATACAATTTTTCAAAAAATGATTTTAAAATAACAAAATATAATACTATATAAAACAATAATAGGAAAATATAATATTAAATTAATAAAAGAAAGAGTGATTAAATGAGAAAAGCAGCGATACACAATCTAGGCTGTAAAGTTAATTCTTATGAAGCTGAGTCAATGGAACAAATGCTTATTAATGCTGGATATAAGATGGTGCATTTTGGGGAAGAACCAGCAGATGTATATATAATTAACACTTGTTCTGTTACAAATATTGCCGATAGAAAATCAAGACAAATGCTTCACAAGGCTAAGAAAATGAACCCAGAAGCTGTAGTAATAGCAGCAGGGTGTTATGCACAAGCAGATAGTGAAAATGTTAAAAAAGACGAAGCTGTTGATATTGTACTTGGAAATAATATGAAGATAGATATTGTTCAAGTATTAGACGAATATTTTAAGAATAAGACTACATCTTTATCAAATGAAAATGTTGATAATCAAGCTTCAAATGATGTAAATATTGTTGATTTGTCTAAAATTCAACCTTATGAGGAGCTTGAAATAGATAGAGTTAATGAGCATACAAGGGCTTATATTAAAATACAAGACGGTTGTAATCAATTTTGTTCTTATTGTATTATTCCTTATGTAAGAGGAAGAATAAGAAGCCGTAATATGGAAAGTATTGTAAAAGAAGTTAAAAGACTTGTTGAAAATGGTTACAAAGAAGTTGTGCTTACTGGTATTCACCTTAGTTCTTATGGTGTTGACAATGGTAAAGGCAGTCTTTTGGAAGTTATTGAAGCTGTAAATGAAATAGAAGGGCTTGAAAGAATACGACTTGGTTCATTAGAGCCTAGAGTAGTAACAGAAAGCTTTGCTTCTAAGCTTAGCAAAATGCAAAAGATGTGTCCACATTTTCATTTGTCACTTCAAAGTGGTTGTGATGATACATTAAAGAGAATGAACCGCAAATATACTACAGCACAGTATAAGGAAAGTTGTGATATTTTAAGAAAATATTTTGACAATCCTGCAATAACAACAGATGTAATAGTTGGCTTTCCTGCTGAAATACAAGAAGAATTTGAAACTACAAAGAAGTTTCTTTGTGATATAAGATTTTATGAAATGCACATTTTCAAGTATTCAAGAAGACGTGGTACGGTAGCTGATAAAATGGATAATCAGATTGACGAAAAGATTAAAACTGAGCGAAGTGCACAGCTTATTAAGCTTGAGCAGAAAATGTCTAAGGAATATAGAGAATTTTATCTTGGTAAAACAGTTGATATTCTTATAGAAGAAAAGGTTGAAATAGATGGCGTTTCGTATTACGCAGGATATACTAAGAACTATATAAGAGTTGTTATACCAGTAGGTACACTTGATAATTTAGCTATAAATAATACATCAGTTATAAATACAATTGTTGAAGTTAAATGTGATAGGTTATCAGAAGACGGAGTTACTATAATAGCGAGTATGTAATTATTGCATATTTTTATAAAAATAAAAGTGTCAAGTAAAAATACTTGACAAGTAATATTCTCTATGGTATTATAATTAAGTCGGTGCGTGCAAATAACAATATACGACATTTTATAATTAAGGTGGAGTTATGGAAAAGATAGTAGAACAGACACTCCTATATGATTTTTATGGAGAACTTTTGAATGAGCATCAGAAGCATATATACGAAGATGCAGTATTTAATGACTTAACTCTTAGCGAAATTGCAGATGAGAATGGAATTTCAAGACAAGGTGTACATGACCTTATAAAGAGAGTAGATAAGACATTAAGTGGTTATGAAAGCAAGCTTCATCTAGTAGAGAAGTTTATGGTAACTAAGGACAAAGTTCATCAGATTAATCAATTATCTAATGAATATATTGAGTCAGGTGATATCGGACATATTCACACAATCGAGAGGCTTGCACAAGATATAATTGATAATTTTTGATATTTCTTTTAATAGCTGAATAACAGCAGAAGTGAGGGTTTATGGCATTCGATAATCTATCAGATAAATTACAGAATATATTTAAGAACCTTCGTGGAAAGGGACGTCTGTCAGAAGCAGATGTTAAGCTGGCATTGAAGGAAGTTAAGATGGCTTTACTTGAAGCCGATGTTAATTTTAAGGTTGTTAAGAAGTTTGTAAAATCAGTTGAAGAAAGAGCTATAGGTCAGGACGTTATGCAGAGTCTTACTCCTGGTCAGATGGTTATTAAGATAGTTAATGAAGAAATGGTTTCATTAATGGGTTCTGAAACTACTGAGATAGCTATTAAGTCTGGCGGTGAGATTACCGTTATTATGATGGCTGGTTTACAAGGTGCTGGTAAGACAACAACAACAGCAAAGCTTGCTGGTAAGTTTAAGTCAAAGGGTAAGAAGCCATTACTTGTTGCCTGCGATGTGTACAGACCTGCGGCTGTTGAACAGCTTAAAATTAATGGAGAAAAGCAGGGCGTTGAAGTATTTTCAATGGGTACAAGCAATAGTCCTGTTGATATAGCTAAAGCAGCTATTAATCATGCTAAGAATAATAATTTTAATATTGTTATTTTAGATACAGCTGGTCGTCTTCATATTGATGAAGATATGATGGTAGAGCTTGAAAATATCAAGCAAGCTGTTGAAGTTGACCAGACAATACTCGTAGTTGATGCTATGACAGGTCAAGATGCTGTTAATGTTGCATCTACCTTTGATGAAAAGATTGGCATTGACGGAGTAATCCTTACTAAGCTTGATGGTGATACAAGAGGTGGTGCTGCTCTTTCAATTAAAGCAGTTACAGGAAAGCCTATTCTTTATGTTGGTATGGGTGAGAAGTTATCAGACCTTGAACAGTTCTATCCAGATAGAATGGCATCAAGAATACTTGGTATGGGAGATGTGCTTACACTTATTGAAAAAGCAGAAGCACAGATTGATGAACAAAAGGCAAAAGAAATGGAACAAAAGCTTAAAAAAGCTGAGTTTGATTTCAATGATTTCCTTGAGTATATGGGACAGATTAAGAATATGGGCGGCATCGGTTCAATTCTTGACATGTTACCAGGAATGGGGCTAAGTTCTCAAATGAAGAATATGGCAGTTCCAGATGATGCAGAAGCCAATCTTAAGAGAACAGAAGCTATTATTTATTCAATGACTGCGAAGGAACGTAGTCATCCGGAAATACTTAATCCTTCAAGAAAGAATAGAATTGCTAAGGGAGCAGGCGTTGACATAAGTGAAGTCAATAGACTTGTTAAGCAGTTTGAGCAAATGAAGAAGATGATGAAGCAGATGCCGGGAATGATGAAAGGTGCTAAGAAGGGACGTTTTAAACTTCCTTTTTAACATATATCTTAGTTTAGAATTTTTTAGGAGGTGAAAGGTAAAATGGCAGTTAAAATTAGATTAAAGAGATTAGGTGAGAAAAAGTCTCCTTTCTATAGAGTAATCGTTGCTGATTCAAGATCACCAAGAAATGGTAGATTTATTGAAGAAATCGGTACTTACGACCCTAATTATGACCCATGTAAGCTTAATATTGATGCTGAACTTGCTAAGAAGTGGTTAGCAAATGGAGCACAGCCTACAGAAGTAGTTGCTAAGCTTTTCAAGGTAGCTGGTATTGAAAAGTAAACTATTGGAGGTATTTATCTATGAAAGAATTAGTTGAAATTATTGCTAAGGCATTAGTTGATAATCCAGATGAAGTTGTTGTAACTGAAACTGAAAAAGATAAAGCCATAATAGTTGACTTAAAGGTTGCCGCATCTGATATGGGTAAGGTAATCGGAAAATCAGGCAGAATTGCTAAGTCAATTAGATCAGTTGTTTCCGCAGCTGCATCAAAGACTAACAAAAATGTCATAGTTGAAATTAATAACTAAAAAGGTCTGGCACATCGAAAGATTGTGTCAGCTTTTTTTATGTTAATATATAAAAAGATTTAAGAATATGAGGTATGTATGGAAGATTTATTGAGAGTTGGTGTTATAACACAGACACATGGTATTCGTGGAGAAGTTAAGGTATTTCCTACAACTGACGACCCAATGAGATTTAAAAAACTCAAAGCTTGTGTTATTCAGCTTAAAAGAGAAACTGTACAACTTGAAGTGCAGTCTGTTAAGTTTTTTAAGCAGTATGTTATCCTTAAGTTTAAGGGTTATGATAATATTAATGATATAGAACAGTTTGTAAAAAAGGATTTAATGGTTACTAGAGATAATGCTGTAAAGTGTGAGCCAGGAGAGTATTTTATATGTGACCTTATTGGTTTAAAGGTTGTAACTGATGATGGAAAAGAACTTGGTACACTTACAGAAGTTCTTGAAACAGGAGCTAATAATGTATATGAAGTAACTACTACAAATGGTAAGCAAGTGTTAATTCCTGTAATTGATGAGTGTATATTAGCTCACGATATGGAAGCTAAAACAGTTACAGTACATCTTTTAGATGGCTTGCTTGAGCTTAATAATTAAAATGTTAAAGCGAATTTTAGGTGTATTTACAACAATATTTGCAATCACATATTTTGTAATGGCATTTAGTGAAGAATATTCAAATGAATTAGTGGTATTAATTTTTTTGGGTATACTAATGACTATTTTTACAATATTGCTTTTTAAACCTACAGAAAAAGACAAGCAAAAAAGGCTTGAGAAAATGAAAAAGCATGAAGAAAATCTAAAAACTTGCAAAATGAAACATATAAATGGCTTACCTATTGCAGAAGATGTAGTATGTAATATTAAGTCAGAGAATGATAAGTTTATTTTTTCATTTGGAAATATGAATTTTGAACTTGAAAAAGCTAAAATTATTGATATGTGTATAAAAAAAGATGTAGAAATACAGCAACAATACGTTTCTAGTACTGGCGGTGCTATTGTTGGTGCTGCACTTTTTGGAACACTTGGAGCAGTAATTGGAGGTAGAGCCAAAAAGAAAACAGTTAAAAATGAAGTGTATGAGTATTTTATCATCACATATAAATCACCGGAGATTAAATATATCTGTTTTGAATTAACAGGTTATAGGAATAGCAAACAATCCGCACAAAGTTATATAAATGAATTTAAGGATAGACACGTTTCACAAACTACTTATCAGTTGTAATAATATATAATAAGTTGTAAATAATATTAGAAAAGACGGGGAAGTTTTATATCTTTCCCGTCTTAAAAAATAAGATGTTTCTTGGGTATAAAAATGTTCTAGTATAGCTATGGAAGATTGTACTTGTGATTTGATTTCTCTGTTATAGCCTTCGTTCATAGCATTTTTATAATTATTGTATGCCATAGTTGTTACAGAACGAATGTAGTTAATGGATACGGCTGATATAACAACAGCAACTACAATAGCGATGAGTGAATAAGAGATAATTAAAAATTGTTGTAAACTTTTTCTTTTCATAAGCTCCTATTTTCTAAGCGGCTTTTGTAAAAACAATAGTAGCTTCTTTTAATTGGTATAGTTTTAGAAAATAAAGAAAGCTATATTTATTATTTTACTAATAGAAAATTAAATCAATTGGTAAATATATGAAAAATCATAAAAAGTGAGAGGTTCAATAAATACTTATTTGATTTTGTGACTTAATGGCGATTAGCATAGTAATATTATACTATAAGTTATGGCTAAATTGAAAATATGAATTATATTTATAAAAGTTGACTTATTAATAATTCATTGCAATATATTAAAAATAATGTATAATTATAAACATGAAAACATACATATTTAACATTATAAAGATAAGTCCTTAACTTTTATGTATAATATTGGTTGGAATTAAGTTTTGTTTATATTAGGATTACGCTTTCTTAAAATAATATTGTGTTTTCAAAATTATAAAATATAGGGAGGTATGGTATGCCAATTACTAAAAGAAATCTAGCAACTTGTATTATTTTGTCAATTGTAACTTGTGGTATATATAGTTTATATTGGTTTATAGTTGTTACAGATGATGCTAAGAATGTGTCTAATGACGTAGAAGGAGCGAGTGGTGGAACAGCTCTTTTATTATCAATTATAACTTGTAATATTTATGGTTTTTATTGGGCTTACAAGCAAGGAGAAAGACTTGACAATGCAAGATATATGAGAGGAATGGCAGGTGGTGGCAATTCTAATATACTCTTTTTACTACTTCAAATATTTGGACTTGGAATTGTTAATTATATAATTATGCAGGACATACTTAATAAGATTAGTGACTATGACCAGCAGATGATGAATGGCAATAAAGGACCTGTTATTTTTTAAGTAATATTAATATTAAGCTTAGAATTATAAGTTAGAAATAAGCTAAGAATATTAAAATATAAAAATTTAAGAAAAATAGTGCTTGCATTTTATTAGTATATATGATATCATAAATGAGTTGTGAAAAAGAGACGGTCCTCTGTTACAGCAGATGTATTAAGAACGTCCGAATATTAAGGAGGTCACACATGAACGATATTATTAAAAACATTGAAAATGCACAGATGAAGGCTGAAGTGCCACAGTTTAACGTAGGTGATACAGTAAGAGTATCAGCTAAGATTAAGGAAGGTAACCGTGAAAGAACTCAGGTTTTTGAAGGTACAGTATTAAAGAAGCAGGGTACAGGCGTTCGTGCTACATTTACAGTAAGAAAGATTTCTAATGGCGTAGGTGTTGAAAAGACATGGCCATTACATTCACCTATCGTAGAAAAGGTTGATGTTGTAAGACGTGGTAAAGTAAGACGTGCTAAGCTTAACTATTTACGTTCAAGAGTAGGTAAGGCTGCTAAGGTTAAAGAATTAGTTAGATAATTAAGTGATTTTCATTTAATAATTTATTTATAGAAATGGCTGTTGTATTAAGTATAATTTTCTTAATATAACAGCCGTTTTTATTTACACAGACAATGAGTAAAATTATGTGTTTACATAAGAACTTGGCGACTGTTGCGACAACTTGCAAAACACGCAGAACAAGTTTATTATAGTTTATAAAAATTTAGAAAATAAAATATGTGAATACTTGCAAGCATTTATATATATGTTATAATTAAACCGATTAAATCAGTTATTTATACAGTTAGGAGCAATCATGGCTTTATTTCGTAGAAGATATGAAGAAAATACACAACTTTTAAGTATATTAAAGTTTATATCAGATGTATGTATTGTAATTGTATTTGCTTATGCGTTAGTAACATTTACTTGTGATAGAACAACACTTAATGGTAATTCTATGGAAAGTTCAATTACAAGTGGTGATACTGTGCTTATTAATAAGATGGCATATACACTTAAAAGTCCTTCAAGATATTCTGTAATAGCATTTCAGTTACATAATACAGCAGGTTCAAAGATATATGTTAAGAGAGTTATAGGACTTCCGGGAGAAACAGTTCAGATTAAGAATGGTCATGTATACATAAATGGTGCATTGCTTGAAGATGACATTTCAGACCAGAATATTTTAACAGAAGGAATTGTAAAAAGTGAAGTTACATTGGCAGATGACGAGTACTTTGTACTTGGCGATAGCCGTAATAATAGTGAAGATAGTAGATTTGCAAGTATAGGAATGATTAAAGAAGAAGATATACTAGGCTCAGCTTGGATGATATCAGCTCCATTTGACCATATTGGACTTGTAAAATAAATATAATATAAATTAAGTGAGGTTATTATGAATTATCAGTGGTATCCGGGACACATGACAAAGGCAAGAAGAATGATGGAGGAAAATATCAAGCTTATTGACCTTGTAATAGAAGTAGTAGACGCAAGAATTCCTATGAGCAGTCGTAATCCTGACATAGATAATCTTGCAAAAAATAAAGCAAGACTTATATTATTGAATAAATCGGACTTATCAGACGAAAGACTTAATGCAGTTTGGATAGATTACTTTAAAAGTCAAGGCTTTTTTGTGTTAAAGATTAATTCAAGAACAGGTGCAGGTATTAAGCAAATTAATGCAACTGTAGCCGAGGCTTGTAAAGAAAAGATTGAAAGAGATAAAAAGAAAGGTATAATGAACCGTCCAGTACGAGCAATGGTTGTCGGAATACCTAATGTTGGTAAATCTACATTTATTAATTCTTATGCAGGAAAGGCATGTGCAAAGACGGGCAATAAGCCGGGTGTTACTAAGGGCAAGCAGTGGATACGTCTTAATAAGAATATAGAGCTTTTAGACACTCCGGGTATACTTTGGCCTAAGTTTGACAATCAAGAGGTTGGAAAAAGACTTGCAATGATTGGCTCTATGAATGATGAAGTAATACATCTTGATGAACTTGCACTTGATACAATCAAGTATATTATGCAGGCTTATCCTAATAATCTTAATGAGAGATATGGTGTTGATGAGAACCAAGAAGCACTTCAAATTATGGAAGAAATCGCTGCAAAAAGAGGTTGTCTAAAAAGGGGCGGAATGGTTGACTATGAGAAAGCTGCTTTAATTATTATGGACGATTATAGAAGCGGAAGGTTAGGAAGAATAACACTAGAAAGCCCTGAGCAATAAATCTGTTTTAAACTAATAATATTAGATTTATAAGGTGTTTAAGTAATCAAAACGAAAGGGTTATTTACAGATATGACAAGCATTGAGAATTTACAAAGACAAATTGAGTTAGGAATAGATGAGAATGGCAAATCTTTAACAAAGAAATGTATTTCAGAATTAAAAAGACAGTTAAAGCTTGAACTTGAAAAAGAAAGAGTTGAAGCTTTGTGTGAATATGAAAAGCAATATGATTATTGTAGTTATATTTGTGGAATAGATGAGGCGGGGAGAGGTCCACTTGCTGGCCCTGTTGTTGCAGGAGCTGTTGTACTTCCAAAGGATACAAGAATACTTTATATAAATGATTCAAAAAAGTTAAGCGAAAAAAGACGAGAAGAACTTTTTGAAGTTATAAAAAAAGAAGCTATAAGTGTAGGAGTGGGTATTGCAACTCCACAGCGCATAGATGAGATTAATATTTTGCAAGCAACTTATGAAGCTATGAGAATGGCTATAAGCAAGCTTAGTGTTAAGCCGGATGTTTTACTTAATGACGCAGTTACTATTCCAGAAGTTGATATACAGCAAGTGCCTATAATTAAAGGTGATGCTAAGAGCATGTCAATAGGTGCGGCGAGCATTATTGCAAAAGTGACAAGGGACCATATAATGTATGATTATGATAAGCAGTATCCAGAGTATGGCTTTGCAAAGCATAAAGGCTATGGAACGAAGCAGCATACAGATGCAATTCGCAAATATGGCGCTTGTCCTATACATAGAATGACATTTTTAAAAAATATATTGTAAGCTTATAATGTGAGTTTTCAAAGTTAAACTTCAACATAAGATGTATTGTAACAACTGATAAAATAAATATTTTAGTGGAGCGTGATATTTATGGCATTTAATATTTCAAATTTATTTAGTAATCTTAGTAATTCGCAGCTTAATACAACTGTAAATGAGAGTCAGAATGTCAATTCTAATGGTCAGATTAATAATTCCAATAGCAGTACAGTTGCACAAAATAGCAAGGCTGTAATTGAAATGTTAAAAAGTATGCTTGAGGGTGATATTTTATCAGGAACAGTTACTAATATTGAAAATGACAATGTGACATTACAGCTTGGCAATGGTGAAAAACTTTTAGCTCACCTTACTGACAATTCTTCAATACAGACAGGGCAAAATATGACATTTTTATTGGAAAATAATATGTCAGATACTATTGCGTTAAAGCCCCTTATGCAGGAATCACAGCAGTTATATATGATAAGTAATGCGTTAGAAGCCGCTAATTATCCAGCTACGAAGGAAAATGTAAATATCGTAAAAGAACTTATTAATATGAATATGCCCGTTGATGTTGATACTATAAGTGAAGCAATTAAAAATGCAGTTCGTTTTCCAGACGCAGACATTAATACAATTGCAAATCTTATGAAGTTGGATATTCCTGTAACTCAGGAAAATATAGAGCAATTTGAAGCTTATAAAAGTTATGAGCATAGCATAATGGGAGAGATTAATAATTTCAGCTCAGATTTAAGTAGTGCTGTAAGTAATCTTATTTCTGAAAATGGCTACGAAGACGGTCTTAACTTGTTAGAAAATACTATTAATTCGCTTTATAATAATAGTGTAAATAGTGAGGAGGCTTCACAATTAGAAAGTCAAGTAGCAAGTCAAGATATAAATACATTTATGGATAATAATGAGATAAATCAGCTTGCAACGAACATTTCGAATACTTTAGGAAATTCAGCAGAACAAATTGTAAATGATATTAAAAATGGCAATATTTCAACTAAAGATGTATTAACAAGGCTTAATGGACTTCTTAGTGTAGCTGATAAAGAAGCAGTTTCCAATCTTATTAATTCAAAGGAATATTCTTGTCTTTTAAAGCAAATGACGGCTGAAACAATGATGATAACAGCGCAAAATGTTGCACAGCAAGATGGAATCAAAAATTTCTATAAAAGACTTAAAAAAAGTGTTGATACGATTTCACAAAATGCTAAAGCAGCAGCGGCAGAGTCACCACTTGCAAAGAGTATGGGTGAGATAAAAAGTAACATTGATTTTATGAATGATTTGAATAAAAATATGACATTTGTTCAGATGCCTGTAAAATTTACTGAAAGTACGGGCAATGGTGATTTGTATGTATTTACTAATAAAAAGGCATTGCAGAATGGTGCAGATAAAATCAGTGCGTTACTACACCTTGATATGGATAATCTAGGCCCTATGGATATATATGTTAATTTGGCAGGGAAAAATGTATCTACTAACTTTTGCCTTGAAAGTGAAGAAATGCTTGATTTTGTATATGCTAACATAGATAAACTTAATGCAAGGCTTGAAGCTTTAGGTTATAATGCCGAATTTAAAATGAAGCTTTCAAAAGATAATGAAGAAAATGTTGATTTTGTTGACGATTTTATTAATAAGGATAATCCACCAATGAAGATATCTCAATATGTTTTTGATATTAAGGCGTAAGATTTTAATATTATCAAGTAGGTGGTTTGGATTTATTATATAAAGTTTTAATTGATGTGGTGTAGAATTTGTATTAATTGATTGTATAAAAAGACAAGTGAGAATATAGCAAAGTAACAATTGTTTATTTGGTAAATTAATGTTTATGTTTGTGAGAAGGATTTGTTTATGAAAAGACAAGGAAATAAAAATATAAATGATTTTACATATACAAAGGAAGACGAAGAAAGGGACTTAAAAAGAAATAAAGTGTCAGTTGCTCTCCAATACAATCCCGGTGAACAAGCACCTAAAATAATAGCATCAGGTCGTGGGGCAATTGCTGAAAAGATTATTGAAAAAGCTAAAGAAGCAGATGTGCCACTTTATGAAGACAGCAAGCTTGCTAATACTTTGTCAAAGCTTGAAATAGGAGATATGATACCGCCTGAGCTTTATAATGTAGTTGCAGAAATTCTTGTATTTGTTGACGATTGCGATAGAATTAAAGCAAAGTTAGGGCATTAAAAAGTTGTTTTGAAGCAAAATACAAAATTAAAGAGGGAGTGCATTAGTGAAAAATATATTGATGAGAAAGGAGAGCTTTTGAATAAAAGGGCAGTAGGTAAAATTGGGGAAAAGATGGCGAGGGAGTATCTTTTACAACAGGGATATTTTATTGTTAAGATGAATTATAATTGTAAAATAGGTGAAATAGACATAATTGCTTCAAAAAGAGATGTTATAGTATTCGTGGAAGTTAAGTATAGAAAAAATAGTTCTTTTGGAGTTTCATTTGAAGCTGTTGATAGAAAAAAGCAGTGTAAGATACGAAATGTAGCAGAATATTATATAACGTATGAACTTGAAAAAACAGATGTTAATTGTAGATTTGATGTTATTGGAATAGATAATGGAAATATAACACATATTGAAAATGCGTTTTAAGAATATTTGTTACTGTTCACAGCTTAAGTGTGACTAGTAACGAATTAAAATAATAGACGAAAGGGATTTGTTATGAATTTAAAATATATTGATAATGAGAAGATTTATAGTAAGCTTTCTAAAGAAAATCTTCCCAATGTTACGAAAACAACGAGATGTGTAATTAAGGATAATACGCCAATTATCAAGTTTACACCGTTTGAAGATATAGATTTTATAGAGCATGGCTTTTCGACAAGACTTGGTGGTTTTAGTAGTGGAATTTATAAGTCGATGAACCTTACCTTTAATATGGATGATAAGTCTGAAAATGTTTTAAAAAACTTTCAAAAAATGGCACAAGTACTTGATACTACAGTTGACAATATGGTTTACTCAAAGCAGACTCATACAACTAATGTGTTAAAGGTGGATAGTAGTTATAGGGGAATGGGTATTGTAAAGGAAAGAAGTTTTGATAATATAGACGGACTTATAACTAATGAAGCTAATGTATGTCTTGTTACATCTTATGCCGATTGTGTGCCATTATTTTTTGTTGACAAGGTCAATAAATGTATTGGCTCATCACATTCGGGTTGGCGTGGTACTGTTGGAAATATTGCTAAAAATACATTAGAGCTTATGAATAAAGAGTTTGGAACAAGACCAGAAGATGTAGTAACATTTATAGGCCCTAGTATATGTGAAGACTGTTATGAAGTTAGTAGTGATGTAATAGATGAGTATAAAAAGACATTTTCTAAAGAAGAACTTGAAAATATTGTACACAATGGAAAAGAAGAAGGAAAGTATCAACTTAATCTTCAAATGGCAAATTACTACAATATGGTTAATTCAGGAGTAATCCCAAGTAATATAAGTATTTCTGACATATGCACTTGTTGTAATTCTGATGTGTTATTTTCGCATAGAGCTACACATGGAAAACGTGGAATATTATGTGGGTTTATATACATTAAATAGATTTATTAGTTTTATATAACTAACACAATAAAATGTTAAGACTGGAGGTTAGTATAAATGATGGAAACAAGTATGATGTATTATGATAATTCTAAGGAGGAGAATGTAAAAGTAAAAGAGCCTGAACTTCAGAATAGTTTTGTAAATGAAATGCAGTTAGACCCTAAGTTTCAAGAGCTTATGATGATGTATCGCTGTGCAATTAGGGAAGTACAGACTAAGATGGAGGTGCTTAATGATGAATTTCAGACAAGAAGAAAGCGCAATCCTATAGATACAATAAGGTCAAGAATAAAAAGCCCTTCAAGTATTTATGAAAAGCTTGAAAGGCGTGGCTTTGAAAAGTCATTAGCATCAATAATGAATAACCTTAATGACGTTGCTGGTGTAAGAGTTGTGTGTCCATTTATAAGTGATATTTATGAAGTTGCTAATATGCTCACATCGCAAGACGATATTGAAGTAATGGAGGTTAAGGACTATATTAAAAATCCTAAAGCTAATGGATATAGAAGTCTTCATTATGTTATTATTGTGCCAATTTATCTTTCTTCTGGTAAGGAGTATATGAAAGTGGAAGTTCAGATTAGAACTATTGCAATGAATTTCTGGGCTAGTCTTGAACATCAAATGCACTATAAGCATTTTGATAACAACGAAATTCCTGACGTAGTATCTGAGCTTACAAGATGTGCGGAAAATATTTATAATACCGATACACGCATGCAGGAAATCAGAGATAATATAATGCCTATGATACATAAATAAGAATATTATTTTACATAAATAGGAGGGTTTAAC
>URYE01000021.1 GCA_900551945.1 uncultured Eubacterium sp.
TTATATTTTATCTTTTTTACCACGTTTAATCTTTGCATTTTTCATAACAATAACAAACGCATCTACAAAAAATATTGATATAGCAATTGCTCCTGCCGCACCTATTGTTGACACAAGATTAGATATGGCCTGTTGTGTATCTGATATAAAAAGGCAGTAAACAGTTTCATACATTCCAGCACCGGGAACAATTGTTAAAATCGCAGGAATAAGTATTGTAGTAACGGGAGATTTTAACACCCTTGCAAGTATATGTGAAGCTATCGCCATAGTAAGTCCTGATAAAAACGTAGAAAACATAATTGTAGTATATTCCATTGAATAAAGATATACTGCCCACCCTGCCATTCCAAGCAGTCCATTTACAAAAAGACACTTTTTAGGTGCTTCATTTACAACGGAAAAAGTAAGGATTGCAAAAAAAGCAAAAAAACACTGTAATATCATACTCCACCTCATTCTATAACAACTTAATACATTGTCGCTCCTGTAACTATAAGCCCAACATATACTCCAAGTGCAATCATAGCCGCCTCTGCAAACGCCTCTAATATATTCGCATTACCTGACGCATAATCACCATGAAGTGTATCTCTTATGGCATTTGTAATAGCTGCCCCCGGAACAAGCACCATGATTGCACCAATTATAACAAGATTAAGGTGTAACACTGGATATATTTTAGTAAGTATAGAAGCTGTAGCAGAAAGTACGATTGATGCAAGCATATCCTTTATAAGCGAATTAAGTTCAATCTTTTTACCAATATCAATCCATATAGTAAGAACAAGACCTACAATAAGATTAGCTCCCATATCAGCCCAATTTCCACCAAACATTCCCGTAAAAAACACCATAACTCCAATTGTACAAATATTATTAAGCCACCATGGATACTGTCTTGTTTCAATGTGTTTTAGTTGTGAAAATGCCTGCTTTAATGTAATCTCCCCCTTATAAAACTTTCTTGATATATCATTAACAAGCGCAATAACATTAAGATTAACACCCTTTTTATTTACACGACGAACAACATTTAATGCGTCTATTTTAGGGTCATCAAGAGATATCATAAACCCTGTTGATAACACAAAAGACTGAATTGTTTTAAGTCCTGATGTTTTTAATATATAATTAATAGTCTCCTCAACTCTATATATCTCAGCACCATTTTCAAGCATAATCATACCCGCAAGAGCTGCCGTATCTATCAATAGCTTATAATCTGGTACTTCTTCTTTACTCACACCATTTTCAATATCCATAATCAATCTCCCTTCTTCCCAATAGTTAAGTACATAAAACATATATTTATTTTAATTTAATTCCCCCAAAACAGCAAGTACATTTTAATAACAATAACCTTCCGTAAGATATATATATATACAATAAATGCACCATTAAAAGAACAGTAGACTATATTTGTGTGACAGAAGCGAACATACTTGTTCGATTATGACATACAAATATAGCCTATTGTACTTTTACTGGTGTGTGTTTGTTTATATATTACTGATATCCCCAATACCTAAATATAAATAAGCCCATAGATTTCAATAGAAATCTATAGGCTTAAAATTTAATTAAGATATTTACTTGAAAGTTTAAGTCTTGTCATAGCTCTTGCCATAGCAGCTTGTGAATGATGATATTCTTGAATACTTTGCTTTTGACGCATTCTCTCCATTGCTCTATCAAGTGCTTCCTGAGCTCTTTTTTTATCAATATCTTCGGGCTTTTCAGCAGTATCAGTAAGTACTATAACTCGGTTGTTCATAGTTTCAGCAAATCCTTTACCAACAACAACTTGATGTACTTCACCATCTTCTGTTCTAAATTTTAATTCACCAACATCTACAGCAATAACCATATTTTCATGATGAGAAAGAATTTGCTTTTGACCGTCCATTGCTGGAATTGTAATAGCTTCTGCTCTACCATCAAAAAATACCTTATCACTAGCTATAATCTTAAGGCTGAATGAACTCATACACACCCCTCCTAGTTAGTTTCATCAGAATTTTTGGCTTTTTCTATAACATCATCAATTGTACCTACATTAAAGAATGCCCATTCAGGGTATTCGTCCATTTCTCCATCAACAATCATCTTAAAACCTCTTACAGTTTCCTTTAATGGAACATATTTACCAGGAACACCTGTGAAGTTTTCTGCAACGAAGAAAGGTTGTGATAAGAACTTTTGAATTTTTCTTGCTCTAAAAACAGTAAGTTTATCTTCATCTGAAAGTTCTTCCATACCAAGAATTGCAATGATATCTTGTAATTCTTTGTATTTTTGTAATAACTCTTGAACTTTTCTAGCAGTTTCGTAGTGTTCTTCACCAACTACATCAGCTTCAAGTATTCTTGAGTTAGACTCAAGTGGGTCTACTGCCGGATAAATACCTTGTTCTACAATCTTTCTTGAAAGAACTGTTGTTGCATCAAGATGAGCGAAAGTTGTAGCAGGAGCTGGGTCAGTTAAGTCATCAGCAGGTACATATACAGCCTGTACAGATGTAACTGAACCATTCTTTGTAGATGCAATTCGCTCTTGTAACTCACCAACATCTGTTGCAAGTGTAGGCTGATAACCTACGGCTGATGGCATACGACCAAGTAAAGCTGAAACTTCTGAACCAGCTTGAACAAAACGGAAAATGTTATCTATAAATAACAATACATTCTGATGTTGTTCATCTCTAAAGTACTCTGCCATTGTAAGACCAGTTTCTGCAACTCTCATTCTTGCTCCAGGTGGTTCATTCATCTGACCAAATACTAGGGCAGTCTTTTCAAGAACTCCTGATGCTTTCATTTCTGACCAAAGGTCATTACCTTCTCTTGAACGCTCTCCAACACCTGTAAATATTGAATAGCCACCATGCTCTGTAGCAATGTTTCTTATTAATTCCTGAATAAGGACTGTCTTACCTACACCAGCACCACCAAAAAGACCAATCTTACCACCCTTTGCATAAGGAGCAAGTAAGTCAATTACCTTAATACCTGTTTCAAGTACTTCTACTACTGGACTTTGGTCTTCAAATGTTGGTGGGTCTCTGTGAATAACCCAGTGCTTTTCATTTTCAAGAGAAGCACCTCCATCTATTGTTTCACCTAAAACATTAAATAATCTTCCAAGTGTTTTATCACCAACTGGCACTTGTATTCCAGCACCAGTAGCTATTACTTCCATATCTCTGTGAAGACCTTCACTAGATGCAAGCATTATACATCTTACTGTATTATTACCAATATGCTGTGCAACTTCCATTACACATTTCTTACCATTGTTATCCACTTCCAATGCGTCTTTTATATATGGCAAATCGTTATTTTCAAATTCTACATCAATTACTGGTCCCATGACCTGTACGATTTTACCTTTGTTCATAATACAATTATCCTCCTCTCCACTATTTTTTCTTCTTTTTCTTCTGCGCTTTTGCACCAGCTACTACTTCTGTTATCTCTTGCGTAATGGCTGCTTGTCTTACTCTGTTATACTGAATAGACAAATCATGTAACATAGCCTGAGCGCTGTTTGTAGCTGCCTGCATTGCCATCATTCTAAGATTTTGTTCACTAGAAAATGACTCAACTAATGCACCATAAATGAAACCTTGAATATAATTTGGAATAATGTTATTAATTACATCTTCCGCTGATGGAGATAAGATAAGAGCTTCTTGTCTTACACCTGTTGGTATCTTAACTGTATTAAACTCTTGTTTAACTAAAGGCAGTAATTTAACTCTTTCTGACTCTACCTGCATACTATTTACCATTCTTGTATAAATCATTATAACTTCATCAACTTTATGTTCAAGGAATTGATTAATAACTAGTTCTGCAATATTTCTAGCACGTCCGACTGTTGGATTTTGGGCAGTATAATGAAATTGATGAGAAACTTTAAGTCCCTTCTTCTTAAAATACTGTCGTCCCATTTCACCAACTACAAATAACTTAGTATTTGGATTTTGTTGCAAACATTCCTCAACTTCTTTAAAAATATTGTGATTATAAGAACCCGCAAGACCTTTATCTGCTGTAACAACTATATAACCAATTCTCTTATCTTCTGGCTTTATGTTTGTTCTTACATCAAAATATTTATTTTCCATTTCAGGAACATGTCTTAAAATTCTGCTAATTTCGCCCTGCATTGCATAAAAGTAAGGCTCTGTATCAGCAAGATTTTTCTTAGCTTTTTTTAGTTTAGAGGATGAAATCATGTACATAGCATTTGTAATTTTCATAGTATCTTTGATACTTTTCATTCTGCTCTGGATTTCTCTGGCATTTGCCATGCTTCTACCTCCTTATCTTACTGAAATGTCTTTTTAAATGTATTTGCTATATCAAGAATTTGGCTCTTTAATTCATCTGTAAGAACCTTCTCTTTATCAATCTTTTCCATAACGTCTTTGTGCATTGTATTAAAATGTTCAAGCATATCCATCTGGAACTTTTTAATCTTTGACTTATCTATATCAACCATAAGCTTATTAGTTGCTGTACAAAGTGTAACAACCTGTTCAGCCATACTTAATGGTCTGCAAAGTGGCTGTTTTAATAATTCCATAAGAGAATTACCATATTGAAGCTGTGCTTTTGTTGTAGCATCAAGGTCTGAACTAAACTGCGTAAACACTTCCATTTCTCTGAACTGTGCAAGGTCAATTCTTATGCTTCCTGATGCTTTTTTCATAGCCTTTGTCTGAGCTGCACCACCAACTCTGGATACAGAAAGACCAACATTTACAGCTGGTCGCATACCTGAGAAGAACAAATCACTTTCAAGGAATATCTGACCATCTGTAATTGATATAACATTAGTTGGGATATATGCTGATACATCACCAGCCTGTGTTTCAATAATAGGAAGCGCTGTAATAGAACCTCCACCAAGTTCATCATTTAACTTACTTGAACGTTCAAGAAGTCTTGAATGAAGATAGAATACATCGCCAGGATAAGCTTCACGTCCAGGAGAACGCTCAAGAAGTAATGACAATGCTCTGTATGCAACAGCATGTTTTGACAAATCATCGTATACAATAAGAACATCTTGTCCTTTGTGCATAAAATACTCTGCTAATGCTGTAGCTGAATAAGGTGCAATATATTGTAATGGCGCTGGGTCACTTGCTGTAGCTGACACAATTATTGAATAATCCATAGCGTCATTTTTTGTTAATGTATTAACGATTTTTGCAACTGTTGAAGCTTTCTGACCTATTGCAACATAGATACATATAACATCTTTTCCCTTTTGATTAAGCATTGCATCAATCGCAATAGATGTCTTACCAGTCTGTCTATCTCCTATAATTAACTCTCTTTGTCCTTTACCAATTGGGAACATAGAGTCAATTGCAAGAATACCTGTCTGAAGTGGTTCATCTACTGACTTTCTATCAACAATACCTGGTGCTTCCTGTTCTATTGGTCTATAATCTGTACTTTCAATCTCACCTTTGCCATCAATTGGAGCACCAAGTGCGTCAATAATACGTCCCACAAACGCATCACCAACAGGAATACCCGCTTTTTTACCAGTTCTAACTACCTTAGAACCTTCTCTTATTCCTGTATCCTTACCAAAAAGAATACAACCTATTTCTGTTTTTCTGATATCCTGAACCATACCCTTAACGCCAGTATCAAATACTACTATTTCTCCGTACATCGCATGGTCAATGCCATATACAGTTGCAATACCATCACCAACCCAGATGACTGTTCCAGTTTCTTTATCAGATGTATCATAATCAAAGTTTTCTATTTCACTTTTTAAAATAGATATTATTTCTTCTGAACTAATAGAACTCAAAATATCACCTCTTTACTAGTTTTAGCTGTAACTGTTGTATTTTACCTAGTACACTTCTATCAATTACAAAACCGCCAGCTTCTATTACAAAACCGCCAATAAGTTCTGGTCTATGTACACATTTTAACTCAACCTTATCTTTTCCAAACTTTTTACAAAGATAATTTTCAATACCTTTTTTCTGTTTGTCATCAGGTTTTTCTACATATTCGAGTGTAGCAGGTAAAATACCATTCTTTTCATATACTATGGCTTTGTATTCATCAAAAATTTCATAAATATAATTCATACTGTTATAATGACACAAAACCTTTAAAAAATTGTGCATTTCCTTAGGAAATACCTTTTCAATAATACTATCCTTACTATCTTTTGAAACTACTGGACTTATAAGACTTTTGTACAGTTCATCAGTCTTACAAAAAATTTCCTTCGTTTCATTAATTACTTGTGTTGGAATTTCAAGTTCATATAAAACTGTAGCATAATTAATTGATGTCTGTGTCATTGGCATCACCTGCTTTACCTAAAAATTCATCATATAATTTGGCATTATCAAGTTCACTTGATTTGTCATTAATTACCTTAGTTGCCGCACTCATCGCAAGGTCTGCAATCTGACTTTCCATATCTCTAAGCGCTTTTTCTTTTTGAACTTCCATATTCTTTTCTGCATTTTCTACTATCTTGCCAGCCTGTGTATGAGCGTCTGCCACAATTTTATCATATTCTACTTTAGCATTTTTCTTTGCATCAGAGATAATGTCTGCTACTTGTGCATCGGCATTTTTAAATGTTTCTTCATAATCATCTTTAAGCTTGTTAGCACTTGCTTCTGCTTTTGCCGCATTTGAAAGTTGCTCTTCAATAAGTGCCTTTCTTTGTTCCATAACACTTACTACAGGACCAAAAAGAAATTTCTTCAATAATAGGAATAAAATAAGCAGATTTATAATAGTAAAGACAAGATTTATATCTAATCTAAGCATCTTTTACGCCTGCCTTTCTTTAATTCACTAATTATTTTAATAAAAGAATTATTAATAATGCGATAACGAAACCATAAATAGCTGTTGCTTCTGCTAAGGCTGCACCAAGTAAAAGTGCCTTACTAATCTTTCCTTCTGCTTCTGGCTGTCTTGCAATAGCATCTACTGCCTTTCCTGTTGCTCCACCAATACCAATACCTGCTCCAATACCTGTTAATACTGCGATACCTGCTCCAATAGCTATAAGTGTTGTCATAATCTTAATCTCCTTTTTTCAATTAAATTTAATAACTTTAATAAACTAACTAAATAATAATTATTCTACTGCTTCTTTTATAAACAGTGATGTTAAAAATACAAATACATAAGCTTGAATAAATCCATCAAAAATATCAAAGTAACAACTGAATGCAACTGGTACAACTAATGGTACAACCAGCTTTATCAGTTCCATTACTACAAAAGCACCTAAAACATTACCAAAAAGTCGCATACATAATGATAAAGGTCTGATAAACAATTCAAGAACATTAATAGGTGCTACTATTGCCACTGGCTCTGCAAAACTCTTCACCCACTTTTTCACGCCTTTAGCATGAATACCTGAGTATTCAATAAGAACAATACTCATTATAGCCAATGCGGCTGTGACATTAAGCGCTTTCGTTGGCGGTTTAAAGCCGAACAATCCAATTATATTGGAAATTCCAATATAGATTACTACTGTTGAAAGATATGGGATATATCTTCTTCCTTTTTCTCCCATAGTTTCTTCAAAGAAATCATATAAGAAACTTACACCTGTTTCTAGTAACAGTTGCTTCTTACCCGGATTTTCAACTTTTAGATTTCTAACCAGACATACAGATAATAAAACCAATACAGCCATAATTATCCACGTTACTACTACTGCTTCTGATATCTCTATGCCTCCGAACAACGGAATTGTGAAAACTGTTTCGCAATTGAGTTCCTCAAGCAATGAGTTTACCAATTCTTCCGTAATACTCACTTCCTTTCCTTCAATTACTTATCATATCAGGCACTCTTATGCAACGGTTACATGTACACACCTTATGTAACTTTAATGCAATGACTTTATAACCTAAAGCTTCTTATTATAAAGTACACTCTCTGCCATTGATATCGTAGCTATTATCGCACCACATTTTTTAAAAAGCAAGCTTTTATGGTTTCTATTTTCCGTACTTGATTTTCCTTATTTTGACTAATTTTTCACAACTATATTTGTAAATTTTGTCAAATATTAACATCGTGTTTCTTCTTATTATAATAGGGTATCTTTCATTACATTTATATCTAGTACTTTTGTGCATGTTGCTGTATCATTGATAATCTCTATAAAAAATGACTATTGGTCAACAAATTAAAAGCCTGTATAAAAAATAAACTCCATATTAATAGGACTTTATTTCTATACAGGCTTTATTTATTTAAGTTTATATTTTTTTTATAATTGCTTTGCTAAATATCATAACAATTATTACTATATGCAATAAACTTAAGTCTATTTAAGCTTAATACTTCTAACTTTATCTCTTACCTTTAATACCATATTAGCAGATACACTTAACTCATCTATTCCCATCTTTAAAAATTCTTCTGTAAGTGTAGTATCTGCACCTAATTCGCCACATATTCCAATCCATTTACCTTCTTTATGAGCATTGTCAGCAGACATTTTAATAAGCTTTAAGATGGCTTTATGGTGTGTATTGCAAAATGGCTCTAAAAGTCTATTTTGACGGTCAATAGCAAGTGTATACTGTGTCAAATCATTTGTTCCTATACTAAAGAAATCAACTTCTTTTGCAAGCTCGTCACTTATTAATGCCGCCGCAGGAGTTTCAATCATTATTCCCGTCTCAACATCTTCTTTATAAGGGATACCTTGTTCCTTTAATTCAGCCTTTACTTCACTTACAATATCCTTTATTTTTCTTACCTCTTCAACCGAAGTTATCATAGGGTACATTATAGAAATATTACCAAATACAGCAGCTCTATATAATGCTCTTAACTGTGTCTTAAATATCTCTGGTTGTGTAAGGCATATTCTTATTGCTCTATAACCAAGTGCTGGATTATCTTCATGCTTAAGATTAAAGTAATCCGCTTGCTTGTCTGCTCCAATATCTAATGTTCTTATAATTACTTTCTTGCCTGCCATATTTTCTGCGACTTGTTTATATGCTATAAATTGCTGTTCTTCTGTTGGAAAATCGCTATTTTCAAGATAAAGGAACTCACTTCTAAAAAGCCCAATTCCTCCTGCATCATTAGAAAGCACCTTAGCAACATCTGCAGGACTTCCTATGTTGGCATATATATTAATCTTAGTACCATCAAGTGTAATATTTTCTTTTCCTTTTAACTCTTGTAACAACTGTTTTTGTCTATCAACTTCTTTTTGCTTATTTTTCATTGTTACCATTGTTTCTTCATCAGGTTCAATATAAACCGTTCCTGTAAAACCATCAACTATACATTCTGCCTTGTCATATTCTTCTAACAAATCTTTTCCAATGCCTATAATTGCTGGTATTCCCATACTCCTTGCAAGTATCGCAGTATGTGAACTTGTTGAACCATCTTTAAGTATAAAACCTAATACTCTTGATTTATCTAATTGAACAGTTTCCGATGGTGCTAAATCATCTGATGCAATAATAAACTTCTCATTACTATCAGACATATTATCATTGTCATCATTGCCACTTAATATTCTGACAAGTCTTTCAGATACATCTTTTACATCTGCCGCACGCCCTCTCATATACTCATCGTCCATAGCAAGAAACATCTCTGAAAAATTATCAGCAGTAACTCCAACTGCATATTCAGCATTAACCTCTTGTGACCTAATAATATTTTCAATAGAATCACAGTAATCAAGGTCGTCTAACATCATTTGATGTATTTCAAAAATAGCTGCATCAGCTTCTCCTACTGTTTTAATCATTTTTTCATGCAAACTCTTTAATTGATTTATACCTTTTTGTTTTGCATTATGAAATCTTTCGATTTCAGCTTCAGTATCTTGTATTTTTAATCTTTTAATAACACTTTCTTTTCTTTTGAAAAATGAAATTCTACCTATACACACATCATTATATACACTTTTACCCTGAAGAATAATCATGGAAATCTCCGCCTTTCATAAAACTATTAGATAATAAAGTAAAAACCCGAAAGTAAAAGATATCTTAATTAAATATCTTCTAATTTCGGGTTATGTGTAATTACAGCAAATATCAATATTTTTAATAATATTATTAACAACGCCTCAATAATAATACAAAATACTAATAATTACTGAAAATATTAAGTTTTTAAAATTAATTCTCTCTTAATACTCACTAGTTGATACGTCATCTCCTTACTACAACACCCATGACCTATCTTCTAACACAATACCGATTATTGTATAGAAAACAGTCATCTGATAACAATTTCTTATTTATATAAATACCAATAATCTCACCGTTACACTAACAAAAGTATTAAACACAACTAAAATACTTAAACAATTATTGTCATAAATATAAACACGAAACACAATAACTAACACTCCAACGGGTAAAGCTCGTTGGATTCTTATATACAACCACTTCCAAATATACTTAAATGTATATAAGACTAATGATTTTCTATAAGACTTTAACTATTAATCATTCTTATAAATGATTTAACAATAGTATAAGGCTCGTATCAAAACCTCTATATGTATAGTAGCACTTGTCTTTTTAATTGTCAACATTTTTGTGCATTTTTAATATTTTATTTTTTTATTTTATATTTTTAATGTGCATTATCAATAAGTAATTGTTCTATTTTAAATCGCATTTTTAGACAAAAAAAGACCCCCATTACACTAAAAAATGTAATAAAAGTCCTTTTTTTATAATATTAAATTATTACTTTTCTTCTTTGCTTTCTTCAGCTTCAGCTTCTACATCTTTGATATATATATTATCATCTGATGTATCATCTTCTTTGTCTTCATTTTCTTGAGTTTCTTCTGAACTATCAGCTTCTTTACTATCTTCTTCTTCAAAGTCAAAATCGTCATCAAATTCATCGTCTAAATCATCGTCAAAGTCGTCAAACTCATCTGTTTCATCATTCTTTGATGAGAACTTCTTGCATACTAAAACTACAAGACCAATAATAACAGCTACAATTGTTCCTGCAACTGCAACTATCTTAAAAATTCCACATTTACTAACATCGTCTTTTTTACATATCTTGCTTAAAAATTTCTTCATAAAATTGACCTCCGTTCATTTTATTTTGATTTTACTATAAAAAGCTTTCAATAGCAAACAAAAACCGGTAAAATTTTCATAAATTTTGTAACATTAAGTGAATATTTGCAATTTACTTTGTTATTTAATCATACCATTACTTACTACTTTACGCAATAGAAGTAAAGTATTTACTTAATAGTTCTAATTATATAATATTATACGACTATTTGGGCTTTACTTTCTCCATTTTTTTGTTTTGTAACTATTATTTGTTTATCTATCTTATCCTTTAACATACTAACATGAGAAATTATACCAATAAGTCTATTTGAAGCAGATAAGCTATATAACACCTTTACAGCCTGTGATAGTGACTCATCATCGAGTGAACCAAAACCCTCATCTATAAACATAGTATCTATTTGTATTCCACCTGACCTTGATTGTATCTCATCAGACATTCCAAGCGCCATTGACAACGAGGCTTCAAAAGCTTCTCCACCAGATAATGACTTTACACTTCTTACAGTCGCATTATAATGGTCTATTATGTCTAATTCTAAGCCTGTTTGATTTTTATAATTATCTTTACTTTCACTTCTTTTAAGCTCAAACTGACCGTTTGTAAGAAGCATGAACCTTGTATTGGCTCTCATTATTATCCTGTCAAAAAATGCCATCTGTACATACGTTTCTAATTTAATACGACTCTTTCCAGACAATGAGCCATTAACTGTATCTGACAATGACCTAAGCCATCTGTAATTGTCCTCTTTAACTTTTACCTTTTCATTAATACTTTTAATATAACCTAATATTTTTTTATTATTTGAAATTCTTATATCAACTTCATTTTTTTGATTTCTTATATTGGCCCTATCTGTCTTAATGTTATTAAGTTGAGTATTCAAGCTTGATGTATTAGCTTGTAATCCTTGATTATTTTCAAGCTGTGTTTTCAAATCATTTAATCTTGTTTTTAATGTTTCTAATTTTATTGCACACTCATCATATTTTTCCCTTGAAGCAATATAAGCCTTATCTAACTTATCTTTTTTTAACTGCATATCAGTAATTATTCTTTCTGCTTCTTTAAGATTATCACACTCTAACTCTTGTTTTAAATCTATAAATTGATTATTAAGTTCTTTATACTCAACTGTTGATATTGCAATATTATTATTATAATCATTTATTTTTAAAGTATAATTCTCAATCTGTAATTCACATTCCGGAACAACTTTAAGTAATTTATGATATCTGTCTACATCACAACTAATACTATCCTTTTTTAATTTAGTAGCACTCAACTCTTTATTTGTTATATCAAGTAATTTATAAATCGTCATATATGTATCATTGGTTTTATAAATATTTCCTATATCTATACTTTCCAAATCACTACTAATAGGATAATCTACTCTAATATTTTCATTCCATTGTGTATTAAAATTATCTACTGCTTGTTTAAACATATTAGAAATATTTTCCACTTGACCATTTAACTGTCCAGATTGTGAACTCAGTTCAGAATATATTTTCGATTTATTTTCCACTTCTTTTTTTAATTTCTTTAATTCACTCTCCGTAGGTGCAATATCATTAACTATAGCAGGGTGGGGGTGTTCTATAGAACCACACACAGGACAAGGCTTTCCAATAACAAGCGTTTTTGCTATAATTCCTGCCTGCTCATTTAAAAATGCCTCCTCCATATCCATATATTCACTTTGAGCCTTTTTATAATCTTCATGCGCAAAAATATATTCTTCTTTAGCTCGCTTCGCTTTGTCATATATTTCACATTGATTTTTTGCTATTTTTCTAAGATACTCTATACTTTCTTTTTTCTTTAAAATATTATCAATTGTTCTAGTAATCTTTTCATAATTAACTTCACAACTACTAAGCTCATTTAAAGCTAACTTATACTCTTTTTCCTGTTGTTTAAGCTTATCAAGCTTTTCTTGAGTAATTTGCAATTCTTTATTTAAAGTATTAATATCTTTTTGCTTTACTATAAGATTATTTTGAATTTCTTCAAGTCTTTTATACTTTACAAGTCCACTTTTCTTTTTCTCAATAGCTACTGCAATTTTCTCTCTCTGCACTTGTTTATCACATTCTGTCTGATACTCTTGTTTTGCAACTTCAAATAAATTCTTAATATCATCATATTCAAAAATTGCATTTTCATAATCTGTTTTTATTTTTTCATACTGTAATGTCAATGCCAATTTTGTACTAATACTTTCTATTTGTTTATCAAGTTGTAAAATGTTTTCTTCATAAGCTAACTGCATATCCTTATCTTGTTTAATAATATTTAATATTAACTCTATCGTTTCTGCAACTGTACCAAGTCCCGTATCTTTTTTAATATTTTCAAGCGCATATAAATACTTACTGTCTTTATCACAACATATATCATTTATATATTGAACCATACTTTTTTTATAATCCGATATCTGTCTATATAGTGCATTAGCATCATTTTTTACCTTGTCTTGAATATCAAGATATGTCTTTGTGTCAAATATTTCTCTAAATATTTCTATTCTTTCTTTTGTTCCTGCAAGTAATAATTTTAAAAATTCTCCTTGTGGTAACATCGCAATCTGTGAAAACTGATTTCTATTAAGTCCTATTATTTCTATAATCTTATTATTTACTGATACAATTCCTGTAATAATATCTCCATTAGGCATTATAAGCTGTGCTTTTGCTGTTTCTTTTGTGTATTTATCGCCCCTTTTACTAGGTCTTAAATACTCAGGATTTCTACTGACTACATACTCCTGCTCTTTAAATACAAATGTAAGTTCTACAAATGTTTTTGTACTTTCATTAGCATACTTACTTCTAAGCATATCCGTTGTTCTTATATTTCCACTTGCTTCTCCATACAAAGCATATATTATTCCATCAAATATTGTTGTCTTTCCAGCTCCCGTATCTCCTGTGATAAGATACAGACCATTTTCTCCAAGCTTGTCAAGTTCAAGTGTTACAAGCTCTGAAAACACACCAAATGCAGACATTGTAAGCTTAATTGGTCTCATACTTATTCTCCCATATACCATTAATTAACTGATTTATATATTCTTTTTGTTCATCTATCATTGGCTGACCATTTTGAACCTCATAAAAATCACTTATAATCTCAACTGGCGTTTTTTCTTTTGTCTGTATATCACACATTATATTAGATACATTTCTAGTTCTTGTGTTATCATAATCAAGCTTCATTATATTAGGGTATATTGACCTTAATTTCGCTAAAGCATCTGGTACATCTTCTTCGTCAGTAAGTGTTATATACATATAATCTGATAAATCAGTATTAATATAATTAGACCTATCTGTTATTGTATTATACTCGCCTTTTATATGACGCATATCATGTAATGGCTTAACTGTTAATAGTGATATATCAATATCACACTTTCCGATATCTTCTTTTCTACCTATATCAACTATTGTAACACTCTTTTTATGGTTTATCTCAGAAAATGAATACTTAAGCAATGTCCCACAATATCTTATATTATCCTTACCCACTTTTTGCGCCCTATGAATATGACCTAGCGCTGTATAGTCAAAAGCTTCAAAAACACTTATATCTACATTATCAAGCCCACCTGCCATAAGTTCTTCTGAACCACAAGCTTTAGCTCCTGTAACGAATTGATGAGCAATAATAATATTACGTCTTTTTTTATCAATATTAGTATTATCAATTATAGCCTTAATTGCTTGTGTATAGTTCTCCATTTTAGAGTCTGTTAAATTATTAACATTTATTTGTTGTTCACTAGCTTGTGCATTATGATTTTGTGTATCTTGTGAATTTTGTACATCAAAACATTTTCTAACTACTACCGGCTTAACAAATGGAAGCATATACACATCAATATATCCATATTCATCTTCTAATGTCACCTTTTCCATTTTTCCATTAAAAACAGGCGCAATATAAATATTATTATTTTTCAGTATCTTAGAAGCAAATGATATTCTTTGTGCGCTATCGTGATTGCCACTTATTATAAATACCGGCTTGTTTATATCTGCAAGTGTTGTTATAAACTTATCATAAACTTCAACTGCATCTGCTGACGCAACTGCTTTATCATAAATATCACCTGCGATAATTATTCCATCTATATTTTTACTTTTAATAATATCAAAAACTTGTTCAAATACATATTTCTGGTCTTCTAGCATTGAAAAATCATTTACTCTTTTTCCAATATGAAGGTCTGATAAATGAATAAATCGCAATCTTATTCTCCTCTATATGCTTATTTTTAATTACTCTAATTCACTCCACATTATTGCGCACTTAACTGCCTTTTCCCAACCTTTTATTCTTTTTTGTCTTTCTTCTTCCTTCATGTTAGGTTGAAATTGTGTTCCAAGCTTCCAGTTTGATTGTATATCTTGTGTATCTTTCCAATATCCAACTGCAAGCCCTGCAAGATAAGCTGCGCCTAATGCTGTCGTTTCTATACACTGTGGTCTTATCACTTTTTCATTAATAATATCTGCTTGAAACTGCATAAGAAAATCATTTGCACTTGCTCCACCATCAACTTTAAGACTTGTGAGCTTAATCTGTGCGTCTTCCTGCATAGCATTAATAACATCATAAGACTGATATGCAATCGACTCTAGAGATGCTCTTATAAAGTGTTCCTTGCTAGTACCTCTTGTCAGTCCAACAGTTATACCCCTTGCATACTGGTTCCAATAAGGCGCACCCATTCCAGAAAATGCCGGCACAATATACATTCCAGCCGTATCTTTTACTCTATTTGCATAATCTTGTGTCTGTGTGGCACTTCGTATCATACGCAGTTCATCTCTAATCCACTGTATGACAGCACCACCCACAAACACACTTCCTTCAAGCGCATATTCGTGATAATCTCTAGTACTTCCTGCACTAAGCGTTGTAAGAAGCCCATGAGAAGAATGGATAAGCCTATCCCCTGTATTCATAAGTAAAAAACAACCTGTTCCGTATGTATTTTTAACATCTCCACTATGTGTACAACCTTGACCAAAAAGTGCGCACTGTTGGTCGCCACCAGCTCCCGATATTGGTATCTCCTCCCCAAATAACGAAACTTCTGTATATCCATATATGTAGCTTGATGGTTCAACTTTTGGAAGAAGTGATTTTGGTATATCAAAATATTCTATAATATCATTGTCCCACTCAAAAGTGTTAATATTAAAAAGCATTGTTCGTGACGCATTTGTATAATCTGTTACATGAACTTTTCCTTTTGTAAGGTTCCATATAAGCCATGTATCAACAGTTCCAAACAATAACTCACCACGTTGTGCTCTTTCACGAACTCCTGCTACATTGTCAAGTATCCATTTAATCTTAGTTGCACTAAAATAAGCATCTGGAATAAGTCCCGTCTTTTGCGATATTATCTTATCCATTCCATCTTTTTTTAACTGCTCTATAATATCTGCCGTTCTTCTACATTGCCATACAATAGCATTATACACAGGCTTACCTGTTTTTTTATCCCATATTATTGTTGTTTCTCTTTGGTTAGTTATTCCTATCGCCGAAATATCTGATGCCGTAACATCTATCATTGCCATAGCTTCTACTGCCACCGAAAACTGCGATGACCATATCTGCAAAGGATTATGCTCCACCCACCCAGGCTGTGGATATATCTGATTATACTCTTTTTGAGATATACTACATATATTACCTTGCTTGTCAAAGAGAATACACCTAGAACTAGTAGTCCCTTGGTCAAGCGCCATTATATATTTACCCATAAATTTTCACCTTTCATTAAAATATAATTATTTTTTTATACTATAAAGTAATTTCATATTTCTATTGTATATACAAATAAACTATAAAAATATACTCTACAAGTTTCTCATAGTTTGCCACAGCCACAAAGTTCTTGTGTACGCACAAACTGTAACTCGTTGTTTGCACAAATAAAAACAACGGCTTGTTTATATCAATAGAAATATAAACTTATTTTTAATAAATCCAATAACAATAATTATGATATTCTTTAATATTGTTTTACTATAAAATTATCTATGATATTTTAACACTTTTTAACATCAACGTAAACATACGATTAATAATGCAGTTTTTGTACTTTGCCTATTTCCATTTTTCGGAATAAAAAAACTCCTATAAGTTCAATAGACTAAAGGCAATAATCAAAAAGAACAATTGCCTATATTTGTATTACAATTACGAACATACTTGTTCAATAACGACATATAAATATAGACAATTGTTCTTTTTCTGGTATATGCTTATTTATGTTCAATCACTAAAAATGAAAAATACAAAAACATATCACATAACATTAAATTTTGTTTATTTAATTTGGTAATCCATGTCTTGCCCATCACCAAACTTAATAACACTTATATTATCTGATGTACCATTATTAGATACCCCCGTACATACAACAACATCAAAAGCCGCTTCACTAGAAGAACCAACTGTTCTATTTTCAGTTCTTGTAAATGTATTCCACGGTGCTGGAAGCTTATCAATTGGGCCATAATTATAAATTGCTGCTGTTTCTGTTGTAAGAATTGGCACACCACCAATATTTAATGGAGTCTGAAACTTCTCCATGTGCATGTGACCATTATTAAAAATCAATATATTACCTGTCCATGAAGTAAAATCTTTATAAAACTTATTAGTTGCAAAGTTAGTATGTGTATATGCTGATTTAATAATATCTGCTAAAACATCTCTATTAGAGTCTACTCCATAACCTTCTGGATAGTCAAATGCGTCATGACAAAGTATTATATACTGACAATCCTCTCTTGACATAGCCTTATTAATAAGCCAGTCTATCTGCTCATCTTTATAGCCATAATAATACATCCCCATCTCAACACGTTGACCATTTACAATCTCATCTGAACTGTTACTCATATTAAGACATATAACTCTTGTATTTTTGCCCTCAAGGTCATAATAATAATACCCATCGTGATAATCTGTCGCATATTCTTTAAAATTAGCCATTGTAGCATTATACCACTCTGTACTGTTTATAATATAATCAGGATTATACAAAAGGTCTTCATCAATCTGTGCTGAAAAGCTGTTATCATCATGGTTGCCCTTTAAAATAAATACTGGTTTATTGCACTTTTTTAAAATATCAGAAACATTTTGAAGTATATCAAGAGCTGTTTGCTTTCCACCTCTATCTTCTGCAAACCTACCATCTTCAATATCTCCACCTAAACACAAAAAGTCAACATCAGAATTATTCGCAACATCAACAGCCGCATTTAACTCTCTGTAAACAGTTTCAGGTTCATCGTCTTCCTTTCCCAAATGTGTATCAGTAATATATACATAACTTACAGAATTTTGTGTTGAAGCACTATTTACTTGATTAACAGTCTTTGCAATCTCATTAATATATGTTTCATCATATACCGATGTATCATTTATTTTTTGTCTAATTTCATCGACTGTATATTGAGCTTTTGAGTTAGTTTTTACACTTTCTTGTTGGTTATTACTATCTTGTTTACTATTATCATTTTTAACAACACTGCTACTGTTAGTATTACTATTAAGACTACTATCAGCACCACAACCTGCAAGTAATGACACTCCTAAAACAGTAGCTATAAATAAACTTATCTTCTTTATTTTCATACTTAACTCCTTTCCAACTTTAATTGTGTTAATTCAAATATCTAAATTCTTTTTATACATTTATTGTATAAGCTTATAGTATATATGTCTAATACCTATAATACATATACAGATATTCATTTTTTGAATGAACTAATAGACATTTACTAATTTGACATATTGTTCACTTAAAACAAAAATATGACATAACCTTATAATATTTTTATAACACTTAAAGTCAACTTTAAGTCAAGCATTATTAAAAAAATTGCCTATATTTATATGTCTCTAACAAACATACTTGCTTGATAATGGCATATAAATATAGACAATGATATCTTCACAATCTAAAATATTATTATTCCGTAAAAAGTGGTGTAGAGTAATATCTGTCACCGCTATCTGGAAGAAGTGCAACTATTGTTTTACCCTTATTTTCTGGCTTCTTAGCCCATTCTATAGCGGCAAAAAGCGCTGCACCTGATGAAATACCAACTTGTACGCCTTCTGTCTTTGCAATTTCTTTTCCTAATGCAAATGCGTCTTCATTTTCAACCTTAATAACTTCATCATAAATCTTAGTATTTAATATATCTGGAACGAAGCCTGCGCCAATACCTTGAATTTTATGTGCGCCTGACTTTCCTTCTGAAAGAACTGGAGATGAAGCTGGCTCTACTGCATATATCTTAATATCTGGATTTTTCTCTTTAAGATATTCACCCACACCTGTAACTGTTCCGCCAGTACCAACACCAGCAACAAAGGCATCAACCTTTCCATCTGTATCATTCCAAATCTCAGGACCTGTTGTCTTTCTGTGAGCTTCTGGATTAGCAGGATTAACAAACTGACCTGCAATAAAGCTATTTTCAATTTCTTCTGCTAATTCTTTTGCTTTTGCAATTGCACCTGGCATACCTTTTGAACCTTCTGTAAGAACTATTTCAGCTCCATAAGCTTTAATAATATTTCTTCTTTCAACACTCATAGTTTCTGGAAGAACGATAATTAACTTATATCCCTTTGCTGCGGCTATGGCTGCAAGGCCTATTCCTGTATTACCTGATGTTGGCTCAATGATGGTTGAACCTTCTTTTAAAAGCCCCTTCTTTTCAGCATCTTCTATCATTTCTTTTGCAATTCTATCCTTTACACTACCTGCTGGATTAAGGTATTCAAGCTTTGCTAAAATTGTTGCTTCAAGATTATACTTCTTTTCAATATGTTTTAACTCTACTAATGGAGTATTGCCGATCAATTCTGTTACTGAACTATATATTCTAGACATATAAATTACCTCTTTCTTAAATAATATAATTAAATGAATATTACACTCTTATTTACTACTTTATTGTTAAAATATTAACTTCTTAAGACAGTCACCAAATTATCGCACACACACAAGTTTTAGCTGATTACCCAAATAAATAAGTTAATATATGATGTCAGAGTAATCATTTCTTTACTCTAACATCATATATATAATTAATTATTCTGCAATTGCTTTAAATGCTTCGTCTAAATCTTCAATAATATCATCAATATTTTCTGTACCAATTGAAAGTCTAATTGTATTAGGCTTAATTCCCTGGTCTGCAAGTTCTTCTTCATTTAACTCAGCATGTGTTGTTGAAGCTGGGTGAATAACAAGTGACTTAACATCAGCTACATTTGCAAGAAGTGAGAATAATTCAAGATTATCAATAAACTTCTGTGCTGTCTTAGCATCACCCTTAATTTCAAATGTAAAGATAGAACCACCACCATTTGGGAAATATTCCTTATATAATCTCTGCTGTTCTGGGTCTGTTGAAAGTGATGGGTGATTAACCTTTTCAACTAATGGCTGTTTTGAAAGATAATCAACTACCTTTAACGCATTTTCAACGTGTCTTTCTACTCTAAGAGAAAGAGTTTCAAGTCCCTGTAAGAAGATAAATGAATGAATTGGGCTTAATGTAGCACCTGTATCTCTTAAAAGGATAGCTCTTATTCTTGTAACAAAAGCTGCTGGGCCTGCGGCATCTGCAAAACTTATACCATGATAACTTGGATTTGGTTCTGTAAGCTGTGGGAACTTACCAGAAGCTTTCCAATCAAACTTACCACCGTCAATAATTACACCACCGATTGTTGTGCCATGTCCCCCAATGAACTTAGTTGCTGAATGAACAACGATATCTGCACCATGTTCAATTGGTCTTATAAGATAAGGTGTACCAAATGTATTATCAATTACAAGTGGAATATTGTGTGCATGAGCAATCTTAGCAACTGCTTCAATATCAACAACTTCTGAATTAGGATTACCAAGTGTTTCTATGTAAAGAGCCTTTGTATTATCCTGTATAGCTGCTTCAAAGTTCTTTGGGTCAAGTGGGTCAACAAATGTTGTTGTTACACCATAATCTACAAGTGTATGTGCAAGAAGATTATATGTTCCACCATAGATATTCTTAGCTGCAACTATATGGTCACCACTTAATGCAAGATTTTGAATTGTGTATGATACTGCGGCAGCACCTGAGGCAACTGCAAGTGCGGCAACACCACCCTCTAATGCTGCAATTCTTCTTTCAAATACATCTTCTGTAGGATTAGTAAGTCTTCCATAAATGTTACCTGCATCTTTAAGAGCAAATCTATCAGCAGCATGCTGTGAATTATGGAATACAAAAGATGATGACTGATAAATTGGAACTGCTCTTGCATCTGTAACTGGGTCTGCTGTTTCCTGTCCTACATGTAACTGTAATGTTTCAAACTTTAAATTTCTATCTTTAATATTTTTCTTACTCATAACTTATAATCTCCTTTTGTTTTTATATATTTTCTATAAATCGTCTTTTATTATCTTTATAATCTAATATGTAATTAACAACAACACATTCGGCGTTTCTCCTGAATAATTATATTTTTAAATTTCATAGTTGCGCCTCCTTAATTTTATTATCACGCATATTGCATGACCAACTGATGAAACTATATTACACAATATTTCCTACTTTGTCAATAGGAATACAGAGTTTTAATTATAACTTAAAAAAATAACTGGCTATAGATTTTATCTATAACCAGTTTTTATGCGGTATTTACTTAATATTATTAAAGCATAACTCCAGATTTTTCCTTACTTTCTTCAATCATTTCATTCATCTTTTCAAATGGTATTCTTAATACAAGACCTATTACAAGTGAAATTACTATATAAATACAAAGAATACCTAAGCATTTCCAATAATAATTCCCATACATTCCTGCTACAGTTTCTCTTACTGCGTCCATTGCATAAGGGAATGGAAGGTACTTATATATCATCTGATATACTTTAGGGAGTACTTCTATTGGGAATGTACCACCACTTCCTGCCACTTGAACGACCATAAATACGATAGCAAGTGCTTCTCCAATATTTCCAAATGCAACGGTAAGTGAATACATAAAAAATGTAAACACTGTACTTGTAACTGAACAAGCAAACCACATCATAAATGGATGTATACACTGTATCTGTAAATAAAAAAGATTACCTAACACTATAAGAAGTGTCTGCAACTGTCCTATAATAAAAAATGTTATATATCTACCAAAAAACTTTTGATATGGCTTTAACTTATAACCATCAATTTTAACACTTTTAACATGAGCATGAATAATAGCAACCATTATAAGACCGCCTACCCATATTGAAAGTACTGTATAAAATGGAGAAGCTGCTGAACCATATTCTGCAATTTCATATATTTTTTCAGTTTCTATTAATACAGGTGATGATATAAAACTTCCAAGTGTAGAAGCATCTGTATCAAGAATATCTGACATAAGTCCATAATTATCACTATCTGAAAATTCTTCTAAACTTTCAATTACTGATGATATCTTATCTTGAATACTATTTAACATATCTTTAGTTTCAGAAAGATTAATATTGCTATCATTTACTGCACTATTAAAATCATTAACACTTCCATTCATATCTGTATAAATTGAAGAAATTGATGACATAACATTTTGTACTGCTGATAGATTCTCTGATAATACACCTGAAAGTTCTTCTAATGACGAAAGTTTATTAGCTTCTACCATCTTTTGAACAACGGCTACATCTATTCTTTGCTGTTCCAATACGTTATTTAACTGCCCTGCTGTATTAACTGACTGGTCACTTAAGCCTGTTGATAAATCAGTTATGGATATTAGTGATGTAAGAAGAACGTTATATGTATTTAATTCGTCACTTGCGTCTTTAAGTTTATTTTTAATAATATCTATTACCGAACCACTCTCGGCTGTTCCTAACCCCTTAAGCTTATCAGAATTGGCAACTGTGTCACCCGCAGTTACAAGTGAACTTGCAATAGTGCTTATAAATGTTTCATTAACCTGTTCTTTAACTGCTGTTTTTGCCTTATCTGTTATCTTTGGCGCAATGGCATTTTTCTTTTGATTACAATAGTAAAGAATTTGAGGGTGCGTAATAGTATCACTTAAAAAACTTATCATATCTGAAGAAAAATCCTCTGGCATAATAAGTGCTGCATAATACTCACCACTTCTTACACTTTCTATTACGTCATCACTATTATCTTCAAATACCCAACCTATAGTATCATTAGTCTTTAGTGCTTCAATAACTTTTTCACCAATATTAACTTCTACTCCATCAATTGAAGCTCCATTATCATCACTTACAACTGCCACTTTTAATTTAGATGTAGCTTCTTGTCCATAGGGGTCCCAGTTTGACAATATATTAAACCAAGCATATAACGATGGTATAACTGTAAGACCTATAACTACTACAATAGCAACTACATTTGTACTAATTCTTTTCATATCAGAAATAAATACACGCAGTATATTTTTCATTATTTCTCTCCATTTCTACATAAGTTTACTAATCCTCATCATCTTCATAATCCTCATCTTCATCTGAAGAAAATAAAGGACGCTTATTTTTTACGGCATCAATTAAAGTTTCAAAGTCATTACCAATCAATGCTCTATCACCATTTTTTATTTCAAGTCCTAATTTTTCAAGCTTCTCCTGCATTGTATAATCTATATATGCAACACTAATAAGGTATGCCGCAATTATAAACATAGATATAACCCAAAGTAAAAGATATACAACTTTAGAACTATCTGCGGCAAATAATACAATTAAGAAAATAAGCGGTATAACAAATATACATATAATACCATTTTTTATCCTTTTTTGGTTTTTAGCATGAAGCTTTTCACTAAAATCACTTATTTGCTTCATTACATCATCAACAGCCATGTTGTTTTTGTTTTGTTCTTTATCTGTATTGCTCATAAAATCTCCATTCTGTCACCTTTTTATTATTTAGACTACATCATTTCTGTATCTTTCATTCTCTTTTCCATAAAGTGATTAAGTCCCATAAATGGTATTCTTATCAAAAGACCTATTACAAGAGCAACTACCATAAATATTAAAAGCTTTGATATATATGTAAAATAATCCCAACCATATACTCCACTTATTGCCTCACGCATTGCATTAATTGCATAAGGGAACGGGAAGTATATATATACATTCTTAAAGAACTCTGGTAAAAGCTCAATTGGGAATGTTCCACTTGAACCTGCAATCTGTATAACTACCATAACTACAGCAATAGCTTTTCCAACATCGCCAAATGATATTACAAGTGTATAAATAAATAATGTAAATACCATACTTGTTATTGCTGCTGTTATAAAGAATAGCTTTGGATTGTCACATTCAACGTGAAGAAGGTATAAATCACCAAATACAATTATAGCTGACTGTAATTGTCCCATTACAAAAAATAATAAAAATCTACCAAAATAAAGCTGTGCATTAGTAGCATTTTTAACAAATCTTGCCTTATAATCTACATGCACCTTTATTAATGCTGCTAAAATAAGCGCACCTACCCACAACGCAAGTGTTGTATAAAAAGGTGTTACTGCTGTTCCATAATTGACTGCATTATATACATTAATCTGTGATATTTCAACTGGCTCTGCAAAAAACTGTGCATAAGTTGAAGCATCAGCTCCTAAAAGGCTTACAACCGCCTTATATGCTTCACTATCTCCTGTCTGTGAAAGCTTGTCAACAATTGTAGTAATCTTTTCACTCATCTGACTTATCACTGTCTTTGTATCTGCAAGTGATGTATTAGCAGTAAGAACTATATCATTAGTTCCTATAAGAAGTTGTTCTATACCAGATAAACTACTTCCAGCCTGTGAAAGTTGTGAAGTAACCGTTTCTACTGACTGTGCCATAGATTCTTCTAACTGACGTATGTTTTCACTAACTACATTATTAAATGTATCGTTAATCTGTTCTACTTTTGATGAACACTCGTCAAGAATTGGCTTTAACAAGTCATATTTTGCTTGAACTAACACTGGAACGTCTTTTACCATGCTAGAAGACTGTTCTATAAGCTTTTTAGCAAGATTTTCAACAAGCTCTATAGATGTCAAATCACTTTTTATTCTATCTACAATTTTAAGATTTAAACCATCAAGCTTAGAAAGTTTATCTATTATTTCTTGTATTCTTTGATTTTGCTCCATCATAGAAGCAATATCATCTACAGCCGCACTAAGCTCATCTGAAGCTGCTTGTGCATCACTTTGTGCACTATCTGCCGCATTACTTATATGCGTATTCATACTTTGAGCCTTTATATTAATTACATCAAGAACACTTTCCATCTGACTTGTAAGACTGCTTACTGCTTCTGACACTGTAGATTGTGTTGTATTAGCAGAATTAATTGTCGTATCAACAACAGCCTGTGCTTCTGGTATAGTATCCTTTATGTTTAAAAGGTCTTGTGAAAGTTTTTCATTACATTCTGAAAAAGCATCTACTGTATTCAAATAACTTAAAAGATTATCTCTTATTGAAGATATGTTTTGTGTTATCTCTGACAACTTACCTGAGTTCATCTCTGATAACTTATTCATATTTTCTATTGATGTTTCTGCAACAACATTTATAAATTCTGTATTAATACTTTGTTGTAATGTAGATCTTGCTGTATCTGTAATCTTTGAAGCTACAGCATTCTTTTTGCTATTTTCATAATAAGTTACACTAGGGTGATTAAGACCTTTTTCTAAAAAGTCATAGAGATTTTCACTAAAATCTTCTCCTATTATAATAGCTGCATAGTATTCTCCACTATACACGCCTTCTAGCGCTTCTTCTTTAGTATCACAAAAAAGCCAGCCCATATTCTTATTGTCATGGAGTTGTTCTATAATCTTACTTCCCATATTAACACTGTCACCATCTGTTCCAGTATAGCCTGTATCACATGACATTACAGCTACTTTGAGCGATGATGTATTTGCATATGGGTCCCAATTAGAATATATATTAAACCACGCATAAAGTGATGGAATAATACACAATCCAATTGCAACAATCAGTGCAAGGATATTGTGTGAAAGATTTCTTATATCCTTTCTAAATATTTTAAAAACTGTTTTCATACGTCACCTCTTAAATATTTTAACAGAATATTAATACTACTATATTCCGTCGTTTAAATATACCACACACAAAAAGAGGATACAATGTGTTTGTATCCCCTTTTTATTATTTTATATACTTTTTTTTGAGAAAATAACTCTTATAATCGTTCCTTTACCAACTTCACTTTCAAGCTCTAACCTTGCATTATCATGCCTTGCAACTATGTGTTTTACTATAGCAAGTCCAAGTCCTGTACCACCGGTTTGCTTTGAACGGCTCTTATCAACTCTATAAAAGCGCTCAAATATTCTTTCTTGATTTTCCTTAGAAATACCAATTCCATTGTCTTTAACTTGAACTATAACATCATCATCTTTTTTTATAACACTAACCCAAACTTCTCCACCTGGATTATTATACCTTATAGCATTATCACAAAGATTATAAATAAGTTCGTCCATCATCTGTCTATTAGCATATACATATTGTGTTTGCCCTGTCAAACTTATATGGACATGATTTTTATTAGCTGTCATCTCAAGCATATCTACACTACTTTTTGCAATCTCATATATATTAATATTCTCAAATACATCTTCAGTTGATGCTTCGTCTAATTGAGAAAGCCTTAAAATATCATTGATAAGTGTAAGCAATCTATTTGAATTTTTATGTATTTCACCTGCAAATCTTACTACATCTTGATTAGTTGCCATTCCACTTTCTATAAGTTCTGAATATCCAGAAATAGCTGTAAGTGGTGTTTTTAGTTCATGTGACACATTCGCTGTAAATTCTTGACGCATATTTGCATTTTTTACAATATCTTCATGTTGTTTTTTAATTGTTTCAACAAATGGTCTTAATTCTTTATAGACATTTATACTATCTGAAGCATCGAGATTTTGTGCAAGATTATCTATAGGTTGTACAATACTTTGAGTTAAAAAATGTGATAACATTATACATATTGCAAATAATATTATACAAATAATTACCATAATTGGTATTACACTTAAAAACACACTTGTTATACTTCCTGCTTCTTTAGATACTCTTAATATATAACCATTATCTAGTTTAACAGCATAATAAAATGAGCTTTTATCTACTGTAGACGACTTTCTTACTGACTCTCCAGCGCCATTATTAATAGCACCTATAACTTCTGGTCGCTTTGAATGATTTTCCATATCAGAAGCTTCTACATCTGAGTCATATACTGCAGTACCATCTAGCGCTATAAGTGTTACCCTTAATTCTTTGACGCAATCTCCAAATGCGCCATTTCTTACATTAAGTGGGTCACTTATTATCTTCTCTGCGTCAGAACTTATTATAAGCTGAGCATTAGTTTTTATATCTCTCATAACTTCTTTTTTAAACAAATTATAAAAAATACAAGTTGATAGCAATACAGTTGTAAGTATTGCTATAAATGTAATAATAATAAATTGTATATTAATCTTTTTCTTCATAAAATACGCTCTCTATTATTTAATGAATTTATATTACCTAATCTAATTTATCATTATCAAGATAATATCCTACATTTCTCACAGTTTTTATATATCCGCCTGCTTTTTTTAACTTTTGTCGCAATGTCTTTATATGAACATCAAGAGTTCTTGACTCTCCTTCATAATCTGTACTCCATATCTTTTCCATTATATTATCTCTTGAAAGCACAATACCTTGATTAATTGTAAGATACTTTAAAAGCTCATATTCTTTATAAGTAAGTTCTACTGGAACGTCTTCAACGTATGCAACATGCTTTTCATCATCAATAAAAAGACAACCTACATGCAAAAACTTTTCTTCTTCCATTCCACCAACCCTTCTAAGAAGTGCTTTTACTCTTGATATAAGTTCCATAACACCAAATGGCTTTGTCAAATAATCGTCAGCTCCCATATCAAGCCCTTTTACTTTATCTATTTCTGTGGTTTTTGCTGTTACCATTATTACTGGAATTCTTTTTGTTTCTGGAACATTTCTTATCTTATTAAGAATTGTCAAACCATCCTCATCAGGAAGCATTATATCTAATAATATTAAATCTGGTAACTTATCTGCAACCTGCTTATGAAATTCCTTTGCACTTGCACATTCAACAATCTGATGACCTGCATTTTTTAATGCAAAACTTTCTATTTCACTTATATTTTTATCATCTTCAATAACATAAATAAGTGCCATAACTTTTTCTTCCTTTCTCAAAATTGTGATATATAATGTACATTCTGTATATTAATTACTCTAATGTTTTATTTGGTGAACTATTACTTTTAGGTAACGCATATTGTTTTTGATATTGCATAAATCTTTCTTTAAACTTGGCATTATCTTCTCTTTTTATAGTATCTAAGTATTCATGTGTATCAAAACCATCGTGTTTAATTTGAATAAGACAGACTGCTATATTAGAACAATGGTCTGAAACTCTTTCAAGATTAGTAGTTATATCGGATAATATAAAGCCTAAATCTAAAGTACATCTTCCTTCCCTTAACCTTTTAATATGTCGTGCCTTTAACTCCATATTAATATCGTCTATAACTTGTTCGAGCGGTTCAACTCTTTCTGCTTCTTTTTCATCTTTTTTTTCAAAACTATCAAAAGAAATATTAACTATACGCATAACCGCCGCTTGAAGTACATCAAGCTCTTTCTTTGCCTTATCAGAAAATTCAAGCTTTTTTTCATACATTTGCCTTGCAGCATCTGTTAAGTTACAAGCATGGTCAGAAATTCTTTCAAAATTACCTATGGTATGTAAAAGCATTGAAAGTTCCTCTGAGTCTTTTTCTGATAAATCTTTACTACTTATTTTAAGTAAATATGTACCTAAAATATCTTCATACTTATCAACCCTGTCTTCTAATTCACTAACTTTTTTAACTTTTTCTTCATCATATTTATCAAAAAGTTCTAATGATGTAAAAAGACATTCTTTTGATATATCTGCCATATTTTTAGTTGCCTTAAAGCTGTGTTGTAATGCAAGACCTGGTTTATCAAGAAATCTTTCATCTAAAAGTGCAAACTCATTATCTTGAACTTGCAACTCTGCCTTATCTTCTTTTACAGTAAGATATGCCAATTTTTCAAGGACTCTGCTAAATGGTAATAAAACTATTGTAGCTGTTACATTAAATACACTGTGAATTACGGCAATTCCTGCTGGATTAGCACTATCAGCTAAAAATACAAATGGATTAACTGCATTTATCAAATAAAATACACACATAAATAATATAGTACCTATTATATTAAAATACAAGTGAACAAGAGCTGCTCTTTTTGCATTTTTACTTGCACCAATACCTGATATCATAGCAGTTACACAAGTACCAATATTTTGACCCATTATAATAGGGAGTGCTGTTGCGTAAGTAATAGAACCAGTTGCACAAAGAGCTTGTAATATTCCTACAGACGCCGAAGAACTTTGTATTACTGCTGTAAGAATAGCACCTGCAATCATACCAAGAATAGGATTAGAAAACATAGTAAGAATACCTGTGAACTCTGGTACATCGGCAAGCGGTTTTACAGCATCACTCATTGTTGACATTCCAGTCATAAGAATTGCAAACCCCACAAGAATTTTACCAATATCATGCAGCTTTTCACGTTTTGAAAACATTATAAATATTACACCAATGACTGCAAGTATTGGTGAAAAAGACGATGGATTCAAAAGCTTAATAAATACATTTCCACTTTCTATCCCTGTAAGACTAAGAAGCCATGACGTAGCTGTTGTACCAATGTTAGCACCCATTATAATACCAACAGCTTGACTAAGCTTCATAATTCCTGAATTAACAAAACCAACAACCATTACTGTTGTTGCCGATGATGACTGTATAACTGCTGTAACTCCTGCACCAAGAAGTACAGCTTTAATAGGATTAGATGTTAATTTTTCAAGTATTCTTTCTAGTTTACCGCCTGATGCTTTTGACAAACCTTCTCCCATTATATCCATTCCATATAAAAAGAGTGCAAGTCCTCCTATCATTGTCAATATCCCAAAAATGTCCATATAACTCTCCTTTTTACTAATAAAATAAATTTATCTTTTAAGTTTACTTTGTAAAGTATAAAGGGGTGATATGAAATTTATGTCAAGCTTATGTAAAATCTATGTAAAATTATTTATGTTCACCAGTAATAGAAAAAATAACCCATTCTGCAATATTAGTTGTATGGTCACCTATTCTTTCAAAATACTTAGCTATCATAAGTAAATCTGTGGCTTGCTCACCACAATTTATATCTTGATGTATCATATTTATTAATTCTTTTTTGACGCAAGCAAATAACTCATCTACTTTATCATCGTTGTCAATTACACTTTGAGCTTTTAACATATCTTTATTTACAAAAGCATTAATACTTTCTACAAGCATTACCATAACTTCTTTTGCCATCTGTTGTATATGTTCAAGCTTTTTAATATATTTTGAATTAGCCAATGCAATAGTAAGTTCCGAAATATCTGCGGCTTGGTCACCTATTCTTTCCATATCTGTTATCATCTTTAGTGCTGATGAAATAAGTCTTAAATCTCTTGCTACTGGTTGTTGTTGTAATAATAACTTAAGACATAAATTTTCAATTATTCGCTCTTGTCTGTCAACCTGCTCATCGCCTTCAATTACATTTTTGGCTAAAACAGTATCTTGACTAACAAGTGCCTTTGCTGAGTCTTCTATTGCTTTTTCAATCATTGTACCCATTTCAATCAACTCATTATTTAATTCTTCAAGTTGTCTATCAAACCTATTTCTCATTATAATCTCCTCTAAATCATAACTTTTTATATATTTTATTAATCAACCAAATCTACCAGTTATGTAATCTTCCGTTCTTTTGTCTTGTGGTACTGAAAACAGTTTATCTGTATCTGAGTATTCCACCATCTCTCCTAATAAAAAGAAGGCTGTTTTATCAGAAATACGAGTTGCCTGTTGCATATTATGTGTTACCATAATTATTGTGTAATCTTTTTTAAGTTCAATAGCCAAATCTTCAATTCGAGATGTTGAAATAGGGTCAAGTGCTGATGTTGGTTCGTCCATAAGAATTACTTCTGGTTCTACAGCTAATGCTCTCGCAATACAAAGTCTTTGTTGTTGTCCGCCAGAAAGTCCAAGTGCTGATTTTTTTAATCTATCCTTTACTTCGTCCCAAATAGCTGCCTGTTTTAAAGATTTCTCCACTATGGCATCAAGCTTTGATTTATTCTTAATTCCATGTGTTCTAGGTCCATAAGCAATATTATCATATATGCTCATAGGAAATGGATTAGGTGTTTGAAATACCATTCCCACTCTTTTTCTTAACAAGTTTACGTCCATATCTCCATAAATATCTTCATTTCCAAGAAAAACATCTCCTGTTATATGACAGCTTTCAACTAAATCATTCATTCTATTTAAAGACTTTAAAAATGTTGACTTACCACAACCACTAGGTCCTATAAATGCTGTAATTTGTCTTTCAGGAATTTCCATATTAATTCCTTTTAAGGCATGAAAATCACCATAATACAAATTAAGATTATTAATATGAAATTTTATATTCTTATCATTCTCTTTAACTGCTTCATTTTCCATAATAGTTACACCTTCGTCCTTTACTGTTTTTGACACTTTTGTACTATGTGATATATTTATTACATTATCCATTATCAGACACTACCTCGCTTATTAATTACTTTGAATGAGTACATATTATCAGCTAAATGTAAAATCTGATATCATAACTATCTTAAATTGATGTAAATTATTTGTAAAAATAACAAATTCCATAAAATAAAGACCTTAACTCTATTACTATTTGTAATAAAAGTTAAAGTCTTTATTAGAAATATAAACTACATATTCTCATAAAAGTAAAGAGTATCTTCAAGCGGCTTAGTTACTGTACCACCCCTTTTAACAACATTTGCATTAAATCCTTTATACTCTTTAATCTTTTTTTGTCTTTCTCTTGTAAATTGTGCTGCTACTTCTGTAAATATAGGTTGTTTCTCAAGGTTTCTCCTATATGTTAAAGAAGCAGGACAATATGTATACAATATCTTTCTTGTAACTTTATTAAGTCTTAATGAACCTTTAGACTCATACTTTATCCAAGCTTCATAATCTTTTACAAAAAGCTCTCTTGTATTATTTCTACAATTCTTATACTGTGTTCTTATCTTGTCTTTTATATTCTCTGACAAATTTTTATTCTTTTTATAGAACTGTATATAATCACAATATTCTGCTGTCAACGAGTGTTCCCTTAAGTCATTCCAATAATTTCCTTGAATAGTTCGACACATTTCCCATCTAAACATTCCCGCAATATCTGTCATTGTTATATCAAGATTTCCTGTAAAAAATTCTGATAATACAAAACGAGCAGGCGTATCTCTTTTCTTTCCTACTATTTCTTGCCACATAATTCCTTTGCTTCCCACATTTGGCATAAGAATAATATCAGGTAATACTTCTGTTAATATTGTAATATTATCTATTTTATTAGTTTCATCATAATACATCTGTTCTCTATAAAATAATGAATAATCAACATCTAATACACCGTCAATTGCTTGTTGAATTTTATATTTATCAAGAAATAAACTTTTAATATCATTTGTAAATTTTTCTTGTGTAAGTATAGGATAAAATATACTTATCTCGCCACTTGTAATCTTATTTGTACTTTGAAAAAGATTATTCATCTCAAATTTAACTTTAGATTTTGTATCATTAAAATACTCTGCTTCTTCAGCCTTTGTAAAACTTTTTGTTCTTTTTAGTTCTCTAAGCTTTTCCCTATAATCGCTGTCAAATTCGTCTTTTGAAGGTTCTTTTTTTCCCTCATATATTTGTGTAAGCCAATCATATACTGTATATATATTATATTTTCCATCATTAATATCTGGTACAAAATAATAAAGCTGAGTTAAAGTTTCTTTGTCAAACTCTCTTTCATCAATAAACCCAAATGTTAAGAACATTTCTATCAATCTATTATAAGATTTTTCTTCTTTATATTTGAAAAATACATTTTCATATATTTCATAAAAATTGTCTGATATTCTTTTTCTCATTTGCCTTACACCATTATCTGTAGAGGTCTTATCCGGAAGTGTTCTATAACTTTCTACCATCATTTTAAACTTCATAGCCTCTTTTTTGTCTATACCTGCATAACTTACAATTTTATCAAGAGAACCTGAAAGCTCCTTTTCCACAAATTCATAGTCAAACTCTATATCGTCTGCATTATTTTTAATGTTAGGCAATTGTTGAATATTAATATCTTCTTTCAAATCATCATCAGTATCACTAACTAATTCAAAACCTAATACTAGGTTACCATAATCATCAAGCAACTTATTAATAACCATATCCATATTAGATATAACTTTTGTTATAAGATACATATGATACAAAGCAATACTATTTTGCACTTCAAACAACTTATGAAATACATTTTTATTAAGATTTGATACATCTTGAAGATATTCACACACTCTTTCTTCAGGAAGTATAATCCAATCGTCATTATTATTAGTATTAATCTCGCTCGCAAATTGCTCAAAACTCGTTTTATATACATTATACAATTGACGGAACTGACTAAACATAGATTTATCAATAAGTTCTTGATAATTAAGTCCAAAACTTCTTATATCGTCAATATCATTAATTCCACTCACTTTAAATAACAACACACTTGTATCTTCTAATGCCTTATAATTAAAAAGATACTCTCCTGAATATATATCTATAAATCCAACTATTGAGCCATTATCCAATCTCATTTTTATATATCTATTTATTGCAGATACACTACCTTTAATTATTAAATACACCCTATCGACACTATTACCTATATTAATAAATGTTTCCCCTTTTTTTAGAATAAGCCTTTCACAAGTATTTATATTAAACATATTCCTCTCCAATCTAAATTTATAAATATACAACCCCAATTAACACAACTTATAAATACTATAATATTATATCAT
>URYE01000022.1 GCA_900551945.1 uncultured Eubacterium sp.
TGTGGTCGTAGGACTGCTTGGTTGTTAAGTTCGCTGCTCTGATAGAAAGACAGTACATCCAAAGTCTGAAAATGATGTACGATTACTGCAAAATATCATAAGTTAGAACCTCCACAGCTTGCTGTGGAGAGTAGTCAGATTGATTGTTTATTGATATAGTTGAATTTCTATATTCTATAAACTTTAGTCAATGTAACAGCTCCGTTTGTTGTGAAAGTGTATATTGAAACTTGTTTTTTTGATAATAGCTGTCATATCATTTTGTATATTTGAAATAATAACAGATAGTAGTGTAACAGTTAATCCGCTGTTTTGGATATTGATAGGAGGATTATCTAAACATGGTAATAAATAGTATTTGCAATATAATCCTTAGTAGAATATAATATTATAAATTGAAAAAACTAGAATTTTAGGCTGTAAGAAGTTAAATTAATCGAAAGGGTTAAGTTATGAGAATACTAAAAAAGACCGCCGCTTTGTTAATGACAGTGGTAATGTCGGTTACATTTACAGCATGTGCTGATAAGGCGGATAATGCAAAAAATCTTGATATAGAAAAAAATGTTACTGTTAATGTGTGGTATAACGATGAAAGTTATTCTCCATATATACAATATGTTGCAGAAAAATTACATGAAGCAAATGCGCTTCTTACTATTAATCCAGTACTTACTGATGAGCAAGGTTACATGGATAATGTATACAAGTCAGCAATAGATACAGAAAATACAGAAAATGCACCAGATGTATATCTTATTAATTCTGATGATTTACAGAAAGCATACCTTATGGGTATTACAGCAGAAAATGATATATATGCTTCTAAGTATACAACAAGCCTTTATGGAGAAGCGGCAGTAAATGCTTGTACATATAATGGAAAGTTGTATGGATATCCTATTTCATTTAATACAAGTATAATGGTTTATAATAAGAAATATGTAGAACAGCCAGACACATTTACACAGATTACAGATTATAGTAATTCGTATAAAGTAGATGACAATAACAAAGATGTTCAGTTTATAACAACGTGGGATGTATCAGATACATTTCTTAATTACGCATTTGCTGCACCATATCTTAATATTGGTGGAGCTTCTGCTGATGATAAGAATATATTAGAAGTTAATGATTTAAAACTCAAAGAAGCTATGACAGAATTTTATAATTTAAAGGGTGCTTATGCTATTGATAGTATAACTGATGAGAATTATTGTATTGACAAGTTTAAAAATGGAAATATTATATATACTATTATTCAATCTGAAAGGCTTAGTGAGTTAGATAATTCTGATGTAGATTATGGTGTGTGTAAAATTCCAGATATTAATAATAATTTACAGTCGTCATCATTGTCACAGACGACAATGGCAGTAGTTGACCCATATACCACATCGCAGGAAGCGGCTAAAGCAGTAGCACAGGCCTTAAGTTATGACTATGCAGCAGATATGTACAACTATTGCAATAAGCCATCAGCAAGAAATGATACTAAGTTTTCAAACCATGAAGAAAGTTACAAAAATCTTTACTCTGTATATGCAAATTCAGTCGTAAAGGCAAAATTTATAGGCGCAGATGAGATATATTTAAGATATGAGCTTATGATAAAGAAGATATGGTCAGGAACTTTAGTTAATGATGCTGTAAATGAATTTGAAAATATGATAAAGAAGGTATAGTAAAGTCATATATAATAATGGGATATTTCATAATATGTATACAACATATTGTGTACATTAAAAGAAACGTGTATAATGATACTTGTAATTTCCTATTTAAAACTATATAATTATAATAATTTTCTATACATTTGACGCGGAGGTATGCGTATGCCAGAAGAGATTTTTTTATCTAAAGATACACATGTAAAAACTAAAAAGATTGAAAGGGAAGTAAATACTCCTGCGGATTTTACAAGTCCAGAGGAGTTATACGATGACCTTATCAAAGAGATTAAGAAGTATCACCCATCTACTGATTTATCAGATATTGAAAAAGCATATAAGATTGCAAAACAAGCTCACGAGGGACAGCTTCGTAAATCAGGAGAGCCATATATTATACACCCTCTTTGTGTAGCAATTATTCTAGCTGAATTAGAGCTTGATAAGGAAACAATAGTAGCAGGACTTCTTCACGATGTTGTTGAAGATACTGTTATGACAAGTGAAGATGTTACAAGAGAATTTGGTGCAGAAGTTGCATTACTTGTTGATGGTGTTACTAAGCTTACACAGCTTAATTATCAGCATGATAAAATAGAAGTTCAAGCAGAAAACTTAAGAAAAATGTTTCTTGCTATGGCAAAGGATATTCGAGTAATTCTTATTAAACTTGCTGACCGACTTCACAATATGCGTACAATGCAGTATCAGTCGCCAGCCAAGCAAATAGAAAAATCTCGTGAAACAATGGAAATATATGCTCCTATTGCTCATAGATTAGGTATTTCTAAGATTAAAGTAGAATTAGATGACTTGTCAATGCAATATCTTATGCCAGACGTTTATAAAGAGCTTGAAGAAAAGCTTAATCTTAACAAGGCAGGCAGAGAAGCATTTATAAAAAGTATTATTAAAGAAGTTGGAATGCACATAAGTAATGCAGGAATAGAAGCAGAGATTGACGGACGAGTAAAGCATTTCTTCTCTATTTATAGAAAAATGGTCAATCAAAATAAAACACTTGACCAGATTTATGATATATTTGCAGTAAGAATTAAGGTAGATACAGTTAAAGACTGTTATGCGGCATTAGGTGTAATACATGAAATGTATAAGCCAATTCCGGGAAGATTTAAGGATTATATAGCAATGCCTAAGCCTAATATGTATCAGTCACTTCATACAACACTTATCGCTTCTAATGGTCAACCTTTTGAAATACAGATAAGAACTTATGAAATGCACAAGACTGCAGAATATGGTATTGCGGCGCATTGGAAATATAAGGAAGGTGTAGCAGGTCAAAAGGGAAATGCTTCAGAAGAAGCAAAGTTAAGCTGGCTTCGTCAAATCCTTGAATGGCAACAGGAAATGTCTGATAATAAGGAGTTTTTATCATCAATTAAAAATGACCTTAACCTTTTCTCAGACAATGTATATTGCTTTACACCAACAGGTGATGTTAAAAACTTGCCAGCAGGTTCATGTCCTATTGATTTTGCGTATAGTATACACAGTGCAGTAGGTAATAAGATGGTTGGTGCAAGAGTTAATGGTAAGCTTGTTCCAATTGATTATAAGATTAATTCTGGTGATAGAATTGAGATACTTACTTCACAAAATTCAAAAGGGCCTAGCAGAGATTGGCTTAATATCGTTAAAAGTACACAGGCTCGTAATAAGATTAATCAGTGGTTTAAGCAAGAACTTAAAGAAGATAATATTATAAAGGGCAAAGAACTTATTTCTAATTATTGTAAGAGTAAAGGTATTGTGCTTTCTGATATTACAAAGCCAGAATTTGTTGAAAAAGCACTTAACAAGTATGGCTTTAAAGATTGGGAGTCTATGCTTGCGTCAGTAGGTCATGGTGGACTTAAAGAAGGACAAGTGGTCAACAAGCTTAACGAAGAATATAACAAAGTTAAGAAGAATGATATCACAGACAAGCAAGCTCTTGAAGAAATTGTTCAAAGTGAAGTTAAACCTAATGACAATAATAAAAAGAACAAGGGTGGTATTCTTGTTAAAGGAATACATGATGTTGCTGTAAGATTTTCAAGATGTTGTAATCCTGTACCGGGTGATGAGATTGTAGGTTTTGTAACAAGAGGTCGTGGTATTTCAATTCACAGAACGGATTGTATTAATATACTGAACTTCCCTGCAAGTGAAAGAGAAAGATTAATTGATGCTGAATGGGAACAGACTGGTCATACAGGTGAAACATATAGTACAGATATTAATATATTTGCCAATAATAGAAAGGGTCTTATTGTAGATATATCTAAGTTATTTACAGAGTCTAATATTGATGTAAAGAGTATGAACAGCCGAGTTAATAAGAAAAATATTGCTACAATTAATATTGGTTTTGATATTCATGGGAAAGAAGAATTGTCAAAGCTTGTTGATAAGCTCTTAAAAATTGACGGAATAACTGATGTAGAAAGAACTACAGGCTAATAAAGTAAATAATTTACTTGATGTTATAAAATGAGTTATGAAAGGTGGTAAATACGTTGAGTAAGATAAGAATGGACTACAGAGTATTAGGTGATGTAGGAACTAACTGTTATCTTGTAATTAATGATGACACTAAAGAAGCTGTTTTAATAGACCCGGCAGATTGTGCAGATAAGATAGAGCAGATGATTAGTGAAAATGGTGTTACACTTAAAGCTATACTTCTTACACATGGTCACTATGACCACATTACAGCCGCAGATGACATTAGAAAAATGTATGATGTAAAAATATATGCTAGTTGTGATGAAGCAGAGCTTTTATTAGATACTCATAAGAACCTTTCAGCTCATAGTCGAAAGGTTGTAACTTTAAAAGCTGATGTACTTCACAAAGATGGTGATATATTAGAGCTTGCCGGAATTAATATTGAAGTTAAGCACACACCGGGGCATACTATTGGTGGAAGTTGTTATTATATAAAGGAAGCAGGTATGTTGTTTTCTGGAGATACGTTATTTGCAGAGTCGGTTGGAAGAACTGATTTTCCAACGGGAAGTATGTCGCAGATAGTTCATTCGATTAAGGACAAGCTTATGAATTTGCCAGAAGACACAAAGGTATTTCCGGGACATGGAGAGAGTACTTCAATAGGATATGAAAAGAAGTATAATCCATTTTTACAGTAAAATATGAAAATAAAAAGGTGACGTATGATATATGTAAAACTTGATAATTGGGACTACTATGATGACGCAGTTGTTATGGTTAAGTCTTTTTATCCAAGAGTTGATGTTAAGCAGTTTAAAAATGGTATTTCGGAAAGTGATTTATCACAAGATGATTTTATAATAGAAGCAGAAACTCCTATTGAAGAGGGGCGTTCCAAAAGAGATGTACATGACGAGTTTAAGAAAAAGCTTTATTTGCAATTACATGATAAGACGGGAATTAGTCTTCCATGGGGATATATGACAGGTGTAAGACCAGGTAAAAATGCGATGATTATGCTTGAAGAAGGAAAAAGTCATAAAGAGATTTATGAAGAATTTGTTGACAGGCATTTTGTAGCAGAAAAAAAGGCAGAGCTTGCGCTGTGTGTGGCAGAAAAAGAGAGAACAATTCTTGAGAATATGGACTATAAAAATGGTTATAGCATATATATAGGAATACCATTTTGTCCAACTACCTGTCTTTATTGCTCATTTACTTCATATTCGCTTGCGGCATATAAAAGTAAGGTGGATACATATCTTGAAGCACTGTTTAAAGAAATGGAATATGTGTCAGAAGCTATGAAGGGAAGAAGACTTGACACAATTTATTTTGGTGGTGGAACTCCAACTACATTAAGTGAGATACAGCTTGATAAAGTTTTAACTAAGTTAGAGCAGTTGTTTAATGTAAAAGACGCACTTGAGCTTACTGTTGAAGCAGGAAGACCCGACAGTATTACAAGGGAGAAGTTAAAAGTGTTAAAGGCTCACAATGTTCACAGAATTTCAATTAATCCACAGACGATGAACCAAGAAACACTTGACCTTATTGGAAGAAGACACACAACTGAGCAGATAAAAGAAGCTTTTAAAATGGCAAGAGAAGAAGGCTTTGACAATATTAATATGGATATAATATTGGGGCTTCCGAGTGAAAATATAGACAAGGTAAAACACACACTTGATGAGATTAAAGCTCTCTCACCTGAAAGTCTTACAGTTCATTCGCTTGCAATTAAAAGGGCGGCAGCACTTAATGTATGGCGTGACAAATACTCTGACCTTTCTATTGAAAACAGTGCGGAAATGGTAGAGCTTGCCGCAGATTATGCTAGTAGCATGGAAATGCAGCCTTATTATATGTACAGACAAAAGAATATGGCAGGCAATTATGAAAATGTAGGTTATAGCAAAGCGGGCAAAGAGTGTATTTACAACGTGCTTATTATGGAAGAAAAGCAGACAATTATAGCAATGGGAGCAGGTGCTTCTTCCAAAATAGTATTTCACAATCAGTCAGACGATGACCATTCTGTTAGAATTGAACGAGTTGAGAATGTCAAAGACGTTACGAATTATATAGAAAGAATTGATGAAATGATTGATAGAAAGCGTAAGTTTTTTGCAGAAAATATGGAGTTAATCTAACCTATTAAAAAAATTGATATATTTAGTATTTTAGGCTTTGAAGATACCAGTAGTATATAAACACACACACCAGTAAAAGTAAAATCAGATGTATTTGTATGCCTTCATCGAACAAGTGTGTTCGTTGATGTCATACAAATACATCTGACAGTTCTTTTAATGGTGCATTTAGTTTATATACTACTGGTATCTTACGGAAGTTTATTGTAATGTAAAATGCAAAAACTCAAAGAATGATTTCCTTGACATTTTACAATATCAAAAATATAATAAAATGTAATGTATAAATTAAGTGGTATGCTTAAATATAGAAAAACAGATGCCATTTGGCAGGAAAGAGGAAATGATATGGCAGAGTCAATGGTTGGCTTAAAGAGAACACACAGATGTACAGAAGTTTCAGCCACTAATATCGGTGAAACAGTAACTGTTATGGGTTGGGTGCAGACAAGAAGAAATCTTGGTGCGCTTATATTTGTTGATTTAAGAGATAGAAGTGGACTTCTTCAGATAATTTTCGATGAGAATACAATAGGCAAAGAAGGCTTTGACAAGGCTTATGGCATAAGAAACGAATTTGTTATTGCAGTTGTAGGTAAGGTATGCAAGCGTTCTGGTGCAGTTAATGACAATTTAAAGACAGGTGATATTGAAATTGTTGCAGAGCAGTTAAGAATATTATCAGAAGCACAGACACCTCCATTCCCAATTGAAGCTAATATCAACACTAAGGAAGATTTAAGATTAAAGTATAGATGTCTTGACCTTAGAAGACCTGATATTCAGTCTAATATCATGATGAGAAGTAAAGTAGCTACACTTACAAGAGCATTTCTTGCAAATGAAGGTTTCCTTGAAATAGAAACACCAATGCTTACAAAGAGTACACCAGAAGGAGCAAGAGATTATCTTGTGCCTAGTAGAGTTCACCCAGGTAAGTTTTATGCACTTCCACAGTCACCACAGCTTTTTAAGCAAATGCTTATGTGCTCTGGCTATGACAGATATATGCAGATTGCAAGATGTTTTAGAGATGAAGATTTAAGAGCAGACCGTCAGCCAGAATTTACACAGATAGATATGGAGCTTTCATTTGTAGATGTTGATGATGTAATTGATGTAAATGAAAGACTTTTAGCATATCTTTTTAAAGAAGTATTAGATATAGATGTACAGCTTCCAATTCAGAGAATGACATGGCAAGAAGCTATGGATAGATTTGGTTCAGATAAGCCAGACCTTAGATTTGGTATGGAGCTTGTAAATGTTACAGATGTAGTAAAGGATTGTGGCTTTGGTGTATTTACAGGAGCAATTGAAAATGGTGGTTCTGTAAGAGGTATCAATGCAAAGACTCTTGGTGGTATGCCTCGTAAGAAGATAGATGCACTTGTTGATTTTGCAAAAGGCTACGGTGCAAAGGGACTTGCTTACATTGCAATACATGAAGATGGTACAGTTAAGTCATCATTTGCTAAGTTTATGACAGAAGAACAGATGGATGCACTTGTTAAGGCAATGGACGGACAAGCAGGTGACTTATTATTATTTGCTGCTGATAGAAATAAAATTGTATATAGTGTATTAGGTGCTTTAAGAGTAGAACTTGCAGGACAGTTAGGACTTATAGATAAGAATGAATTTAAGTTCTTATGGGTGACAGAATTTCCACAGTTTGAATGGTCAGACGAAGAAGAAAGATTTGTTGCAATGCACCACCCATTTACAATGCCTATGGACGAAGACCTTGACAAGCTTGAGTCTGACCCAGGAGCAGTAAGAGCAAAAGCTTATGATATTGTACTTAATGGTACAGAAATCGGTGGCGGTAGTGTAAGAATACATCAGGCTGATGTTCAGCAGAGAATGTTTAAGGCATTAGGTCTTACAGAAGAAGTTGCAAATGAAAAGTTTGGCTTCTTACTTGACGCATTTAAGTATGGAGTACCACCACACGCAGGTCTTGCTTATGGTCTTGACAGACTTGTAATGATTATGGCTAAGTGTGATAGTATTAGAGATGTTATAGCATTTCCAAAGGTTAAAGATGCTTCATGTCTTCTTACTAATGCCCCAGATGTTGTTGATGCGAAACAGCTTGAGGAGCTTTCTATTGCAATAAATGAAAGTGAAGACGAAGAAACACAAGCATAATTAATATAAATTAAAAATTGGTATGATATTTATAGTTAATTGATAAGAGTAAAGTATTTCTATATAAAGTCAGAATAATTTTTGACATTATAAATAAGAAAAACTAAGTTTTTACTATGTTCTATAAATATCATACCAGTTTTTTTGTATTTATGAGATTATATTTATTATTCTAAGTATAAAGAAAGTTTATAAAGGCTTAAACTCTTCGATATTAGTACTAAAAAATATTATAAAAATGGCAATATAATGCAAAAAATATACAATATTATGCAATTAGATAGTTGAAATATTTGTACAAATATTGTATTATAATGACAGTCGGATATGTTAAAAATTAACAAATGAAAATATAAATAATAGATCAATAAAGTATAATGATGTAAGGTGAATTATAAATATAGCAGGCGTAAGGTTGTGAGCAGGCAGGGGATATGTGTCTGCTTAATTTTTTTCGATTGAAAATAGCTGTTTGATAATAGGTCTGACGATATAATGTAATGATAATGAAAGGGGCTTTATCTTATGAATGAGGAATTAGGTTTTGATAATTCTGGTGGAATTAATAATGAAGTGACTAATGGTGTTGATAACAAGTCTAGTGAAGATTATAGTCAGTTTGCAATACCAGATAGTGAACAACACAAAGAAGATAATGAACTTGAAACTGATGTATTCGAAGCTTCATTTGATGAGCAGACATTAGAAGAAGCAAAAAAGAACAATAAAAAGAAAAAGCATGATAAGAAAAATATTTTTAAAGATAATAAGTCTTTAAAAGAAATGCTTGGAAATAAAGGTATAGTTCAAAATGTGTTTAATCCTACAAGTATATTGTATAAGTTGATAGCAGCATTTTTAGTGCCAGTAATATGTATAATTGTGTTAGGAATATTTTCTTATAATTCAGCGGCAGATGCACTCACTTCAAGCTATACTGAGTCAATGCACACCGCAGTTAATAAGACAGCGGATTATTATAATCTAATGTTTTCTAATGTAAAAGCTACAATTACAGACGTTGTTAATAATTCTACAATGCAGGAATATTTTTCTGGTATATATGAAAATGACAGCATTAACGAGGGAACTATATATCAGAATTTAAGAAGTAATATTTCTTCAACAGTAATGACTAATAAGGCTATTTCTAATATATATATGATAGGCTCTTATGGAAAAGCTTTGTATTCTCAGATAGGAAAGCTTCAAGAAACGGGAGAGTATGACAATATAAAGAAGTCAGCTGAAGGTAAGACAATAGATTCTAAAAAGCAGGCATGGTTTACATCAAGAGAGTATATGGACAATGCCACAGGTACAAGTAATACAATTAGTTTTGGTCGACAGCTTATTGGTACATCTAAGAAAAGTGTAGGATATGTGTTTGTAGATTTAGACAAATCATATATAAAACAACCACTTGAAGAAATGGAACTTGATGTTGACAGTCTTGTTTTAATAACAGCTCCAGATGGCGGAGAGATAGCTTATTCTAATTATATTGATATAGATAGTAATAAGAAATACATAATTAATGAAGATTTTTATACACAAGCTTTAAATGATAGTGACGGTAAGGGGAGTGCATATGTTGATTATGATGGAAAACAACAATTATTTGTTTATGCTAAGACAGATGATGATTTTATTATATGTACTTTAATTCCTAAAAGTGAGATAGTATCTAAAGCGAATAATATTAGGATAATTACTATAATTGCTGTGATTGTGGCTGTAATAATAGCTGGTGTTGTAGGAACATTTTTGGCAAAAAATATTAGGCGAGCTATAAAGATAATTATGGGAAGTCTTGAACTTGCTTCAGAAGGTGATTTTACAGTAGAAATTCCAGTAAAGGGCAGAGATGAGTTTAGTCATCTTGCATTAAGTACTAACAGTATGATTTCTAATGTAAAAGATCTTATTGAAAAGACAAAAGGTGTATCTGAAAAGGTTGATGAGTCAACAGGTGTTGTAAATGACAGCGCAAGACAGCTTTTAACAGAAACTAAAGAAATTACAAGTGCTATAGAACAGATTGAAAAAGGTGTTGTACAGCAGGCAGAGGAGTCACAGAACTGTTTAAGACAGATGGACGATTTGTCTGATAAGATTAATCTTGTTTCAGAAAGCTCTGATAGAATAGGACAGATAGCTAATGAAACAACAGACATTGTTCAAAGTGGTATTCAGTCAATAGAAGCACTTAAAGAAAATGCTAACGATACAATAGAGATTACGCATACAGTAATTGAAGAAATTGTTAAGTTAAAAGATGCTACTAAACAGATTGATAAGATTGTTGGTGCAATTAATGAAATTGCAGAGCAGACTAATCTTTTATCTTTGAATGCAGCAATAGAAGCTGCAAGAGCAGGACAAGCTGGTAGGGGCTTTGGAGTTGTAGCATCAGAGATTAAAAAGCTTGCAGAGCAATCTGTTAAGTCAGCCAATGAGATTAGAAAGATTATAAGTGATATTAATGATAAGACAACAAATACAGTTAATATTGCTAAAAAAGCTGAAGATGTAGTAGATATACAAGGACAGACATTATCACATACTTATGAAGTATTTGCAAATATAAGTAGTCAATTTGACAATCTTATTGATAATCTTGATAGAATTACAAATGAGATTGGCAATATAGCAGAGGCAAAATCTAACACTATAGATGCAATTCAAAGCATATCCGCAGTATCACAACAGACTGCTGCCTCATCAGAAGAAGTTACAAATACTGCTAATAAACAGCTTGAAGCTGTAGAAGAACTTAACAAAATATCACAAGTATTACAATCAAATTCAAATGATTTATCACAAGCAATTGACTTATTTAAAATTTAATTGTATAATACAATAGTCAGAGAGGACAGAGCTTATGAGAGCAAAGGGTTTTCTCTGACTATTTTTATATATTTTAATATTATTTATAAAAATATTAAATTTATACAATGGAGGTTGGAAAAATGTATTCATTTGACGAAGTATCAAGTTTTGACCCAGAGCTTGCAAAAGCTATGGATTACGAATTAGCAAGACAGAGAAGCCATATTGAGCTTATTGCATCTGAAAATCTTGTAAGTAAGGCAGTTATGGCAGCAATGGGAAGTCCATTGACTAATAAGTACGCAGAAGGATATCCAGGAAAGAGATATTACGGCGGTTGTGAATATGTAGACGTTGTAGAAACACTTGCAATTGAAAGAGCAAAGAAGCTTTTTGGTTGTGAATATGCAAATGTTCAACCACATTCAGGTGCTCAAGCTAACTTAGCAGCATTTTTTGCAATGGTTAATCCTGGAGATACAGTAATGGGCATGAGCCTTGACTGTGGTGGTCACTTATCACATGGTTCACCAGTTAATATTTCAGGTAAATATTTTAATATCGTACCTTACGGCGTAACAGCAGAAGGCTTTATTGATTATGATGAAGTTTTAAGAATTGCTAAGGAATGTAAGCCTAAGATGATTATTGCAGGTGCTAGTGCTTATGCAAGAGTTATTGATTTTAAGAAGTTTAGAGAAATCTGCGATGAAGTTGGTGCTTACTTAATGGTTGATATGGCTCACATTGCAGGTCTTGTTGCAGGTGGCGCACATCCAAGCCCAATTCCTTATGCTGATGTTGTAACAACTACAACACATAAGACTCTTCGTGGCCCTAGAGGTGGTATGATTTTAAGTTCAGCAGAAGCAGCTGATAAGTTTAAGTTTAATAAGAGTGTATTCCCTGGTATTCAGGGTGGCCCACTTATGCACGTTATTGCTGGTAAGGCAGTATGCCTTAAGGAAGCTCTTGACCCAAGTTTTAAGACTTATGCAGAAAATGTTGTTAAGAATGCGTCAGCACTTTGCAATGGTCTTATGAACAGAGGCTTTGATATCGTATCTGGTGGAACAGACAATCATTTAATGCTTGTTAATCTTATTAGTAAGGGTGTTACTGGTAAGGAAGTTGAAAAGCTTCTTGACGCTGCTAACATTACTTGTAACAAGAATACAATCCCTAACGACCCAGCTTCTCCATTTGTAACAAGCGGTATCAGACTTGGTACAGCAGCAGTTACAACAAGAGGATTTAACGAAGCTGATATGGACGTTGTTGCAGAAGCTATTGCACTTCTTGTTGATGATGTTGATAAGAATAAGGCTAAGGCTATGGAAATGGTTAAGGGACTTACAGATAAGTATCCACTTTATGAATAATTGATTTAGTTTTAGTATATTACATAAAATATAAAATTTATAGAGTTATATTATTAAGTGCGGAAAGTTTATAATGTGTATAGACTTTTCGCACTTTTTTATTGTGAAAATAGCAGTAGTATATAGTTGGTCTTTTTAATGGAGCTATTGACTATATACTACTGCTATTTTATGGCAGTTCGTTGGGAAAATTCAAAAAATAATTTGCAAATATACTATATAATGGTATCATAAAGAAAAATATTTATTAATATGATTTTGGAGGAATTTATGAAGATAAATACAGTGGCAATTATAGGTGCAGGTGCTATTGGTGCGTATTTTGTTTGGGGATTGACTGATAAGTTAAAGGACAATTTATGGGTTATTGCAGATGGAGAGCGAAAAGAGCGACTTGAAGCGCAGGGGCTTATGATAAATAATAAGAATCACAAATTAAATGTAAAAACTCCTGATGAAGCTAAAGGCGTTGATTTACTTTTAGTTGCAACAAAGTATGGGGCATTGCGTAGTATATTAGATGATGTCGCTAAGATTGTTGATGACCATACAATAGTAATGAGTCTGTTAAATGGAGTTGACAGCGAGGAGATATTGTCAGAAAGAATAGACAAAAAGCAGATTGTGTATTCACTTATGAAAATAGCTTCACAGCGAGTAGGAAATGAGATAAGATTTGATGGACCATCAACATTAGGTGTTTATTTTGGAGAAGAAAATAATGGAACACTAGATAATAACAATACAGATAGAATTAAGGCTTTAGTTGATTTATTTTCCGAAACAGAGCTTCATTATAAATTATGTGATGATATTAAGCGAGAAATGTGGTTTAAATATGCACTTAACGTAAGTAGAAATCAACCACAGGCAATTATAAATTGTGGTGTGGGTGCGTACGATGACAGTGAGTATATAGCATTTATAGCTAAAAAACTTCGTGATGAAGTAGTAGCAGTTGCAAAGGCTAAAGGAGTTGATATATCTGAGTCAGAAAGTGCGTCTGCAAAAGGTAGCAAATCGTCAAAGTCTGCCAGATATTCAACACTTCAGGATATTGATGCAAAACGTCATACAGAAGTAGATATGTTTGCAGGAGCAATGGTGAGAATGGGTAAAGAGCTTGGAATTGCTACGCCATACAATGAGTATACATACAATGTAATTAAAGCAATAGAAGAAAGAAATGACGGAAAATTTGACTATTAAGGAGTATTTGAAAATGGATAAAGGGCTTATTGGCAATGACAAAATAGAAGAAGCAGTAAAGGCTTTACAACAAGAGCCTTCACAAGAAATGCTTGCACATACACTTACTGTAATAAGAAGACGTATGAAAGAAAATGGTCAATTTATTATAGCAGTAGAACCGCCAAAGGCAGATGGAAGGATTAATATACAGACTATAAAAACAGAAGATGGTAATATGTGGTGGGTGGCGTTTACAAGCTTTGATGAGGAATTAAAAGGGGCTGACAGTGTAAAGTCAACATTTTTAACAGATATAGATAAATTATTTGAGCAGGCGTGTAAAACTGATGAAATTAATGGAATTATAATCAATCCGTGGAATTGCACAATCATGTTAGATAGAGAACTTATTAAGATAATATTAGGATAAAATGATAACTGTCGTAATAACTTGAGAAACTCGCAAAGCTTCTCATAGTTAGTGCGACAGCTATATTTGTTTTATGGCATATTAAGAAATTCAGTAGCAGAAACAACTTGTGGGTTATCTAATCCAGCTTCAAGAAAATCTTTATCACTAGTAAAAAGAATGTCTGATTTAGCATAAATAGATTATTTTAGTGTTCTAATTTCTTTAAGAAATGTGTAACCATGATAACGCAGTATATTAAAGAAAGTCCCCATGCCATTGGGTTTGCTATGCTTATGAATAGGAAGTTGGCTGTTGCTACGGCTATGAAACCGCCGATACTTCTTCCTATAAGTTCACCTACACCGCTTAATACGGCGTGAAGGCTGTAGCCCATACCTTGTAAAGTATTTCTAAATATCATTAATGCACCATGTATAAAGAAAAATATACTTATAACAGAAAGATATTCAACAGATATAAGTGCTGTGTCACTTGTACTTTCTCCAAGCACCATGTATGTAAATAAGTTTTTGCCAAAGAATATGACAACCCATGCAAATATGCAGTATGTCCATTGAATTGTGATGCCTGCACGAAGTCCTTCTTTTATTCTATCATATCGTTTTGCACCGAGATTTTGTCCGGCATAAGTAGCAATACCCATTCCTACACTTTCCATAGGCAGAGTAAACATTTGACGGATTTTCTCACCAGAAGTTTGACCTGCTATTACAACACTTCCGAAAGAATTAATTGCACCCTGCATAATAACTGCACCAATGGCACTGATAGAGTATTCAAAGCCCATTGGAAAAGAGATAATACAAAGCTTCTTAATGTGTTCAAAAGAAAAAGCAAGCATATTTTTACTGTTAGTTAAAAGTCCAGTTTTACGCACTATCCAATAAAGATTAAGGAGTCCGCTTACTAACTGACTAAAAACAGTAGCAATAGCCGCTCCTGCAACACCCATGCTAAGTGGTACGATAAAAATATAGTCTAAGAATATATTTAAAAAACTAGAAACGAGTAAAAAGTAAAATGGACGTTTTGAGTCACCATAGGCTCTTAATACGCCGGCACAAAAGTTGTACAAAATAGAAGCAGGAATACCAAGAAATAGTATCTTGATGTAGATATTTGCCTGTGAAAAAATATTTTCAGGTGTCTTTATAATTTTAAGTAGAAGTGATGATGTAAGCACTGTTATTAATGTAAGGACTATTGCCATTAAACAACATATCCAAGTACCGTTCCAAAAATATTTTTTAAATTCGTTGTTGTCTTTACTTCCTATTGCTTGAGCAAGTGGAATACCAAGTCCTACACATGCACCTTGTACAAAGCCGAGTATAAGAAAATGGAGTGAATAAGTAGCACCAACTCCTGCAAGTGCGTCTTCACCAATAAATCGCCCCACCATAATTGTATCCATAAAGCTGTATAGCTGTTGGAAAAGAGTTCCTAATACAAGCGGTAGGGAGAATAAAAGTATTTGCTTAATTGGTTTACCTTTTGTAAGGTCAATTGTATTCATAATAAATCCCTTTATTTTTGTCTGATTTATTTATTTTTTTGAGGAAGTAGTATCCATATTATAGCGCAGACTGCCATTAGCATTGGATAGAATACATAAGGAGCTATGGCAAAGCCTGATAGAGGGGTTGCTAATGAAGCTGTGGCGGCGGAAGCATATAAAAGCTGTGCGCCATAAGGCAAAATACCTTGGATAACAGAAGCTGATATATCAAGAAGAGAAGCAGTTTCTTTTGGAGTAATACCATATTCTTGACTTATCTCTTTTGCAATAGGAGCTGCCATTATAATAGCTATTGTATTATTAGCTGTGGCTGCGTCAACGCCTGCTACGAGAGTTGCAATACCAACTTTAGCACCACGTTTTCCTTTAACCTTACTCTTAATGAAATTAAGTATCCAATCAATTCCGCCATTGTTTTTAACCAGTGTACCAATACAACTTACAATAATTGATATTACTGTAATATCATACATTGCAGTAATACCATTTCCCATAGATGTAAATATCTCTATTCCAGACAGTGTTCCTGTAATTAATCCCATGATAATAGAAAGAACAGTTCCAGAAATAAGAACAACGAATACATTTAACCCAATAAGCGCACCTACAAGTACAACAATATATGGAATTACTTGTAAAATATTGTAATCAAGGTCAGTAGTCGTTGTATTACCTGTGTTAGAAGCAAATATAAATAAAAGTATAATTGTTACAATTGCAGCAGGTAAAACTACAAAAAAGTTAGTTTTAAACTTGTCTTTTAATTCACAGCCTTGAGTTTTTGTAGCGGCAATAGTTGTGTCTGATATCATAGAAAGATTGTCGCCAAACATAGCGCCACTTACAACAGCACCTAAACAAAGCGCAGTATTTATACCCGTCTTTTCACTAATTCCAATTGCAATAGGAGCAAGAGATGAAATAGTTCCAACACTTGTACCCATTGAAATAGAAATAAAACAACCAATAATAAAAAGTCCTACAATAGCGATATTTCCTGGCATAAATGAAAGTCCTAAATTAACAGTGCTTGACACACCACCTGCGGCACTTATAGTACCTGAAAATGCACCTGCGGCAAGAAATACAAGACACATTGTAATAATATTTTCATCAGCAAGTCCTTTGGCTATTTCTGACATTTTATCGTTAAAAGTATAATTTTTGTTCTGTATAAATGCAACAGCTAGAGCAATTAAAAACGCAACAATTGCAGGCATACTGTAAAAGTCATTAAATACAATTCCAGCACCAATATAAATAACAAGAAATACACCAATAGGCAACAGAGCCAAAGCAGATGGCTTTGTATTTGGTGTATTTGTATTATTATTGGGCGGATTAAAAATAGAGTTATTATCCATAATAAATGAAATCCTTTCTTTAATATAGGGGATTATCGCATTAATGAAAATTTATTTTTCTTATTGGGACAGCCCCTTTTTAATGTAAAATAATATAATAAATATGTTAAAGAGTTACTAAAACATTCTATATTAATTGAAAAGTACATTCAAGAGGAAAATACATAATAAAAATAAAAAATTATATCCACATTTTTAAGACTCTGTGCTATAGTAGATGTGTAGTTTGGTATGAAGAAAGGAAAATTTATAGTGACAGAGTTAGAAAAGGCACAACAGGGATATCTTTATGATGCTAAAAACGACAAAGAACTTTTGGAATTGAAATTAAAGTGTGCTGATTTGTGTTATGAATTTAACAATTGCAAACCATCAGATATAGAACAGCAACAAAAACTTATAAAAAAGATTGTTGGAGAAACAAAGGATACATTTGCAATAACACCACCATTTAGGTGTGATTATGGTTTTAATATATCAATAGGCAAAGAATTTTATTCTAATTATAATTGTACAATATTAGATTGTGCAAAGGTTACATTTGGTGACTATGTATTAGTTGCACCTAATTGTGTGTTTTCAACAGCAGGTCATGCAATTGACCCAGAACGAAGAAAAGCAGGGATAGAGATTGCACTTCCTATTACAATTAAAGATAATGTGTGGATTGGTGCAAATGTAACAGTACTTTCAGGTGTAACAATTGGTGAAAATTCTATAATAGGAGCAGGAAGTGTTGTAACAAAGGATATTCCTAGCAATGTTATAGCAGTAGGCAATCCTTGTAAGGTGTTAAGACCGCTTACAGATGAGGACAAAGAAAAATATCCAGAGTACAAAGAATAGTATAAAAAGAAAGGGTGACATATATGAACGCAATAATAGGAGCAGTAATACTTGTAGTTGTAATAGCAATTTATGTTACAGTATCATATTTCTATGGAAAACAAAAAGGCGATGACAGTCAAGGCTGTAATGGCAATTGTGCAGGGTGTAGAGTAACTTGCAGTACACCAGCTAAAAAGAAAGAAAAGTAATTTGAAATCAAATTAGTTTAAAGAATGGTATAAAAAATGACAAAATCATATAAAGAAAAAGTAATTCAGCTTGGAAAATATATGAACGCCAACTCTAAATTTAGTATACCACTTGTAAAGTGTATACAAGAGTGTTTTGAGATAATAGCTTCAGAAGATATGGTTGACAAGCTTCTTTTGGTTGAGAATAACTCTTATTCAAAAGAAGAATTACAACAGCTTTGGCAGATGAAGGATAGTGAATTTGAAACATTTTTTAAAGAGGTTATGGAAAAGAGCTTGATGTGGCAAAGAAGACAAGCTGATAAGTTTGAACTAACTCCGATATTTCCGGGTTGGATAGAAATGTATTGTTCAGGCCCAGAAAATGAAACTAGAAAAAGGTTGTTAAAGAAGTTCGGCGAGTTTGAACATTTATTGAAAATGCTTAATATTCCGCCAGTCAGAGCATATATGAACAATGTCAATACTAAGTATATGCAAAATGAGTCTGGTAGAATGTCAACAGTAGTTGCAAGGGGAAGTAAGAAGGTTGAGATTAACAAAAAACTTACTTCGGAACAAACTGTATATATAGCAGGTGAGATTTATCCAATGCTTGAAAAGCATAAAGAACACCTTGCCGTAATGAACTGCTTTTGCCGTATGAAAAAAGAAATGGAGGGGCATAATTGTATATATCATGTTCCAATAGAGGGGTGTATGGCAGTAGGAAGAATGGCAGACCAACTAGTTGAAGCTGAGATTGCAAGAAAGCTTGACTTTGAAGAAGCTGTACAACTTATTAAAGAATTTGAAGATAAAGGAAGCATACATACAATTTATCACTATGGAATAAGTTCTGATGAAGAAGAAGTAATAATATGCAACTGTTGTGTGGACTGTTGTTTTTTATATAATAGTTACAATGAAGGTGCATTGTCACAACTTCTTATGAAAGCATATTTTAAGCCAGATATAATTGATGAAGCTAAGTGTGTAGGATGTAATCTTTGTAATAGATATTGTCCTACTGGTGCAACTTGGTATGATAAGAGTAATAAAAAGCTTATGTTTGAAGTTAATAAATGTATTGGTTGTGGTCAATGTGTAACTCAGTGTCATTTTGACGTAAGACACATGGTAAGAGATGAGAGAAATGTATTTGTAAAGACAATAAAGAAAAAAGATATAAGAATAGTGAAGTGATTTTATGCACGAGGGAACAGTATGTCGTGAAATTCTTGATATAGCAATTGAAGCGGCAATTAATAATGACATTTCAAAAATATGTGTTATAACAATGGTAAAAGGTGTTAATTCGTGTATACACGATGATGAATTACAATTTTATTTTGATATAGCACGAAAGGGAACTATTGCAAGCGAAGCAGTACTTGTAATTGAAGTTGATGAAAATATAACAGACTACCATTCAGAATATGTAAAAAATATCGAAGGAGATTAGCCATGATTGAGATATTCAGAACTGACCACTGCCAGTTAAATCGTCTTGATGAATATATAGATGGTATATGGATTAATCTTGTTAATCCAACTAGTAGTGAGTTGAATACAATTTCTGAAAAATACGATATAGAGCTTGACGACCTTTCATCATCACTCGATGAAGAAGAAAGTTCTCGTATTACTTTAGAAGATGGTTATACACTTCTTCTTGTAGATATACCAACACCAGAGGTACGACATGAAAAGAAGATGTATACGACAATTCCATTAGGTATTGTAATCAAGCAAGACACGATAATAACAATATGTAGAGAAGATACACCAGTAATTAATTATTTTATAAATAACAGAGTAAAAGAATTTAGTACTAAGAAAAAAATGCGTTTTATATATCAGATATTATTTAGGTCAGCATATCTTTATCAGTTGTATCTTAGGGGAATTGATAAAAAAAGAGTAGAAATAGAAGAAAGAGTAGAAGGGGATACACAAAATATTGACCTTATAGAGCTTCACGAGCTTGAGTCAACACTTGTATACTTTGCAACTTCTCTTCGTTCTAACAGTGTTGTAATTGAAAGGCTAAGAAGATATAAAAGACTTGAACAGTACCCAGAAGATATGGAATTGCTTGAGGATGTAATAGTAGAGTATCAGCAGGCTATTGAAATGACAACTATATACAGAGATATCATTGATGGTACAAGAGAGTTGTTGTCATCAATTATTGACAATAGGCTTAATAATGTAATGAAGTATCTTACATCTATTACAATTGTTATGGCAATACCAACAATAATATCTGGAATATATGGTATGAATGTCGATGAAAAATGGATGCCATTTGCCGAAACGCCTTTCGGCTTTGGTGTGATATGTATAATAATTGTAGTGATATGTATAATTACAATGCTTATATTAAAGAAGAAAAAAATGTTATAGGAATGAGGTAAAGTATGAAATACAGAAATATTATTTTTGACCTTGATGGTACACTTCTTAATACTATAGAAGACTTGACAGATGGTGTTAATCATGTAATGGAAATGTATGGTTATAACACATATAGTATAAGTCAGATTAAGTCTTTTGTTGGAAATGGAATTATGAAGCTGATGGAAACGGCTGTTCCTAATGGAAAAGAAAATGAAAAATTTGATGAAATGTATAATGAATTTAAAAGTTATTATACAAATCACTGTAGAATAAAGACAAGACCTTATGACGATATATTAAATTTATTAGGTTTATTAAAAGAACAAGATTATGGGCTTGCTATAGTTTCTAATAAAAATGATGGTGCAGTTAAAGAGCTTGCAGAGTACTTTTTTGACGATTATATAAACATTGCAATAGGACAGAGCGAAACTACAAGAAAAAAGCCTGCACCAGATACAGTGTATGAAGCTATGAAGGAATTACCAAAGGGTGCTTGTCTTTACGTTGGTGATTCAGAAGTTGATAAAATGACAGCAGATAATGCAGGAACTGATTGTGTGCTTGTAAGCTGGGGCTTTAGAGATAAGGCTATGCTAGAAAGTTTAAAGCCTCTTAGTGTAATAGATTCGCCAAAAGAGCTTATAGCTATTGTACAATAATTAAAAGGCAAAAGGAAATTTATTTATGAAATATGAAAAAAAGAGTCAAAGAATATTTTTTACTCATGCAAGAAAGATTGCACTGGGATTTTTTCTAATAATAATTGTAGGTACACTTCTTCTTATGCTTCCTATTTCTAGTAGAAGCGGTGAGTGGACAAGTCTGGTAAATGCACTATTTACAGCTACAAGTGCGACTTGCGTTACGGGGCTTGTAGTGTTTGACACATATCAATATTGGAGTATATTTGGTCAGTTTGTAATTATTGTACTTATTCAGATAGGAGGACTAGGCTTTATTACATTTGGTGTCGGTTTTTCTATGTTTTTAAAAAGAAAGATTGGGCTTGCAAGAAGAAATCTTATTCAAGAAAGTGTAAGTGCATTAAAGCTTGCAGGAGTTGTAAAGCTTGTTAAAAAAATTATTATAGGAACGGCAATATTTGAAGGAATAGGAGCTGTGCTTTTGGCTATAAGATTTGTTCCTAAAATGGGGCTTTTAGTTGGAATATATAATGCAGTATTTCATTCAATATCAGCATTTTGTAACGCAGGCTTTGACCTGATGGGGCGTTATGAACAGTATTCCTCGCTTACTGCTTATAGTTCAGATATTGTAATAAATATTACAATAATGCTTCTTATTATAATTGGTGGTTTAGGTTTTATTGTTTGGGACGATATATGGCATAATAGACTTAACTTTAAAAAGTATAGTTTGCACTCAAAAATTGTATTAATATCAACAACTGTTTTAGTATTTGGAAGTGCTATACTTTTTGGAATATTTGAAAATAACAATCTTATGCAGAATATGAACCCACTTGAAAAGGTGCTTGCTTCACTATTTGCGTCTGTAACAGCAAGAACGGCAGGTTTTAACACGATTGACTTAGGTGCTATGACACAAAGTTCAAAGCTTCTTACTGATGTACTTATGTTTATTGGTGGAAGTCCTGGCTCTACGGCAGGTGGTGTTAAGACAACGTCTATTGTAGTTATGATATTTTACATTGGAGCTAATTTAAGGGGTATTCAGGGAGTAAATATACTTGGAAGACGCATAAGTGAAGAAGATGTTAAGAAAGCCAGTGTTGTAATTGGTATTAATCTTGGTATGGCAGTTATTGCGCTTATTGCGATTACAGCTTCGCAAAATGTTAATATGGACGACCTTTTGCTTGAAGTATTTTCAGCAATTGCAACTGTAGGGCTTTCAACGGGCGTTACAAGACAGCTTACAGTTTCTTCAAAGCTTGTTATAATATTTTTGATGTACTGTGGAAGAATTGGAAGTACAACGTTTGCTACGTCATTTATTGGAAATAAAAGGCGTGCGCCAATTCAGTATCCAGAGGAAAGAATTAATGTAGGATAATATACGAAAGGTGGATATAGATGAAATCAATATTAGTTATTGGAATGGGTAAGTTTGGTCATCATCTGGTGAACAGGCTTATTACACTTGACAATGAAGTTATGATAATAGATAAGGACGAGGAACAAATTAGAGATATGTTTTCGCTGGTTACAAGTGCGAGAGTTGGTGACTGTACTAATCCTGATGTTTTAGAGAGTCTTGGACTTGGCAATTTTGACCTTGTTATTGTGTGTATTGGTGAGAATTTCCAGAACAGTCTTGAGATTACAAGTCTTGTTAAGGAGCTTGGAGCTAATTATGTTATAAGTGTTGCTAGTCGTGATATTCAAGCTAAGTTTTTATTGAAAAATGGTGCTGATGAAGTTGTATATCCTGAAAGGGATATTGCGAATAATCTTGCATATAAGTGTAGTACAAGTCATGTGTTTGATTATATTAAGCTTACTGATGATTATTCTATTTATGAAGTGCCTATTCTTGATGAGTGGGTTGGTAAGTCTATTAGGGATGTTAATGTTAGAGCGGAGTATAATGTTAATATTATTGGGATTGTTTCTAATGGGGAGAATATTATAATGCCGTCGGCTGATTATGAATTTAATAGGGATGACCATATTAAGGTTATTAGTGAGAAGAATAATATACATAATTTTTTAAAGAATATTAAGTAGGGGGATAGAATAAAAGGGGCATTGGAATGGGAGATTTTCACATGTGTTGGTGTGTAAGTCTTCTATTTCAATACCTTTTTTATTTGTTTTTCTTGGATTTTATAAATGTGTAAGAATTTGAGATTAATTATAGACCTTTTGCCAACGTGAAACTAGTTCAATTGCTTCTGGTTCTGAGGAAACTTTTGTCACTATCATATCGTCAAGATATATTTCATAAACGGGAAATTTCTTCTTACTATTACCATGATACACTTCAACTTTGTCATACTTAACTCTTTGCATGATGTAAAAACTGCTATTTTATTTTTAAATAGCTTTTCCTTTCCTAGAATTATAGTTGTTGTTGTCTTTGTTAAAATAAAAATTGGTTGTAATTATTAACCTTGACGAGATGTAATTATACCATGAAAGTATGTGAAATAAAATATCAATAAATGGATTGGTACTAAAGTATTATAGTGTATTTTGCACAAAAAGACAAAATTTTACAAAAAATATCAATCATAAATAAGAAAATATCTTGTATAAACTGTTGTGTTAAAGTATAATTATACTTATATTTTTGTGCAATATTTAAAATATCAGCAAATATGTATTGGTGATTGGGGGCATTTTTTGGTGGAGAATAAAGAATATAGCTGTGTGGATGAAATGAAAAGATATATCTCACAAAATAGATTAGAAAGAAGAATTGCAGCTATTGATAGGGATTATCTTGCATTTGTTAGCAATAGGTCATTTAGTGATTACTTTAAATATACACGATTTATAAAATTGACTGAGTTTGTTCATCAAGACGAGGTGGAACAGCTTAAAAGTTTTTGTGAGTCCTTTAAAGGTGATGAGATAAGTGGCGTTTTTAGATTTAGATTTAAAGATGGAACGTATCGTTACAATAAACTTAGAATTTATACAGATATTTCTTCTACAGATAATTATAAAAATATTGAAAATGGTGAATATTGGTTTAATATTGAACTTGTGGATATAGAAGCACTTGAAGAAAGTAATTCGCTGTTAAGAGCAGAAGCTGAAAACTTAAGGACAGTGCTTGGGATTAATGATGAATATACATTTCGCTATGATAAGAGTACTAATATATTCAGTGTGTATAGATATGAAACTTTGCAAAAGGTCACAGTATATAAGATGGATATAGAAGAATGGCATAAGTATATGATTGATAACAATATGGTAAGTAAAGATGATATTGTTATGTTTGATTGGCTTATTGATGACATGAAGAAGTATTCTGCTGAGATTTCGATTACTATTAATACTAACTTAAGAACTAAAAATGATATATATGAGAAGCTAAGATTTGAAGGGCGACAGGTAAATAATGACAATAATCATATTATTATAGGACGCATATTGGCAGCAGATAGCAATCAGAAGATAAGTACTGAACTTATTGAGGAGCTTCATTATGACTCTCTTACGGGTGTATACAATAAAAAGGCTATTACTGATTATGCTAAGAGTGTGCTTAAGGAAGAAAAGAAAAACAGGGTGACACTTGTTATTCTTGATATTGACCATTTTAAAGAAGTTAATGACACTTACGGTCATCTTTTTGGTGATAAAATTCTTACAAGGGTTGGTAATAGACTTAGAAGTCTTGTTGGCGATGATGGTGTTGTAGGAAGAATTGGCGGAGATGAGTTTATGATAGTATTTAATGGAATTAATGATGATACTATGTTAAGAGGGCGTTTAAGGTCAATAAGAACACAGATTAAGTGGGAATTTGCCAATGATTTTGAAAAGACTAATATAACAACAAGTATTGGTGCTGCTATTTATCCTAATAATGGTACAGAGTATGAAGATTTATTTAAAAAAGCAGATTACTGTTTGTATGTAGCAAAGGAAAAGGGCAGAGATAGATATGTATTTTTTAGAGATGACCTTCACAGAAAGTCATATGAGGAGTCGCTTTGTAAAAAGATATCTAATATGCAGACAGGAAGCCGCCAGATTAAAGAAATAGAATTTATGGCACAGATAATGAAGAAAATGTGTGTTAGTCCTAAAGAAGCTATAAGTGAGTGTATTAAGCATATTCACGATACTTATAAACTTGATAGTATCAATTTTTACAGTGGCGAAAATTTAAAAAAAGTGTATACATACGGAAAAGTACTTGAAAATTGTGACGATGCGCTGTATGCTAAAAGTAATGAATTTAAAAAAATGATTGGTGAAGAAAAGTATATACAGATGGGTTTTGTTGCGTCATATTATAATTCTGCGCCAGAATTTTGTAGGATAATGAGAAGCAGAGGAGTATTTTCTACATTACAGTGTATTATAGGTTCAGCAGATGATGTTAGGGCAGTTATTACTTTTGACAAATGTGGAGAGTCTTCACAATGGGCTGAATATGAAATTAATTGTTCAGTTGTATTTGCTTCATTTATAGAATTGTGTTTACAAATGAAAGATATTAAAGATTTAAAGGATATAACAAATTTGTAAATATGATATAGATTAAAAGAATATATTTGTTATTATTGGAAAGTAATGGTTTTCATTAGAAAATCATTACTTTCTCATGCGTAAACCCTGATTTTTTATCAAAATAGAAGGTTAAAATGTACTTTATAGTTTAAAATATAAGTCGAATTATGTAATAAGTGTTTTGATAATAATAGTATTTTATAACTATATGTTGTGTGTGGATATTGACTTAACATACCATATGTTGTAAAATCTAACTTGCTAACAGAAAAAATAATAAAAGTAAATAATGAAAACAAATGGTTATTAGGAGATGTTTCAATGAAGATTATTAAGAGAAGTGGGTCAGAGGTGACCTTTGATATAGCTAAGATTATGGCAGCAGTTGCAAAGGCTAATAAGGAAGTTGTCCATAATGAAAGGTTATCAGATGAACAGATTTCAAAGATATCTAAAAATGTTGAAGATATCTGTCAAGAGATGAACAGGTCGTTAAGTGTAGAAGAAATTCAAGACCTTGTTGAAAATCAGATTATGAATTTAAGAGCATTTTCAGTAGCAAGAAAGTATATAACATATAGATATAAGAGAGCATTAGTGCGCAAGTCTAATTCAACAGATGAGCAGATTCTTAGCTTGTTAGAGTGTAATAACGAAGAAGTTAAGCAGGAAAATTCTAACAAAAATCCTACAGTCAATAGTGTACAAAGAGATTATATGGCAGGAGAGGTAAGTAAAGATATAACAAGAAGATTTCTTCTTCCTCAAGATATAGTTGATGCACATGAACAGGGGCTTATACATTTCCATGATGCAGATTATTTTGCACAGCATATGCACAACTGTTGTCTTGTTAATCTCGATGATATGTTACAGAATGGAACTGTTATTAGTGAAACTATGCTTGAAAAGCCACATAGTTTTTCTACAGCTTGTAATATTGCAACACAGGCAATAGCACAGATTGCAAGTTCTCAGTACGGCGGACAGAGTATCTCACTTGCTCATCTTGCACCATTTGTTCAGATAAGTCGTGAAAAGTTTATAAGAAAAGTAAAAGAGGAATTTGACAAGACTGGCATTGAATACACAGAAGAAAAGGTAAAAGAAGTAGCAGAATTAAGAGTTCGTGAAGAAATTAAAAATGGTGTACAGATGATACAATATCAGGTAATTACATTAATGACTACTAACGGACAAGCACCATTTGTTACAGTATTTATGTATCTTGATGAAGTTCCAGAAGGACAGTTAAGAGATGACTTAGCACTTGTAACAGAAGAAGTTCTTCGTCAGAGAATACAAGGTGTTAAGAATGAAAAAGGTGTATGGATTACACCAGCATTTCCTAAGCTTATATATGTGCTTGAAGAAGATAATATCACTGAAGGGTCTAAGTATTGGCATTTAACTAAGTTAGCAGCAGAATGTACAGCTAAGAGAATGGTTCCTGATTATATTTCAGAGAAGATAATGAAAAAGTTAAAAGATGGCAACTGTTATCCATGTATGGGTTGTCGTTCTTTCCTTACAGTATATAAAGATGAAAATGACAAGCCTAAGTTTTATGGAAGATTTAATCAAGGTGTTGTAACTGTAAACCTTGTTGACGCAGCTTGTTCGTCTGGAAAAGATATGGATAAGTTCTGGAAAATCTTAGAAGACAGATTAGAGCTTTGTAAGAGAGCGCTTATGTGCCGACATTATAGACTTAAAGGAACTCCATCAGATGTTGCTCCAATTCTTTGGCAGAATGGTGCGCTTGCAAGACTTAAAAAGGGTGAAACAATAGACAAGTTGTTATATGGTGGCTATTCTACTATTTCACTTGGATATGCAGGTCTTTGTGAATGTACAAGATACATGACAGGTGTATCACATACAGACCCTAAGGGAACAGAGTTTGCACTTAAGGTTATGCGTTATCTTAATGATATGTGTAAGAAGTGGGCTAAGGAAACTAACATTGACTTTAGTTTATATGGAACACCACTTGAGTCTACAACATATAAGTTTGCTAAAAATCTTCAAAAGAGATTTGGTAAAATTCCTGGTGTTACAGATAAGAATTATATTACTAACAGCTACCATGTAAATGTTACAGAAAAGATAAATGCTTTTGACAAGCTTAAGTTTGAAGCACAGTTTCAAGAGCTTTCTCCAGGTGGTGCTATAAGTTATGTTGAAGTTCCAGATATGGTAAATAATATTCCTGCTGTATTATCAGTTATGCAGTACATTTATGAAAATATTATGTATGCTGAACTTAATACTAAGAGTGATTATTGTCAAGAATGTGGGTACAATGGTCAGATACAGATAATTACAGATAAAGATGGAAAGCTTATTTGGGAGTGTCCTAACTGTGGTAATAGAAATCAAGATAAGATGAATGTTGCAAGAAGAACTTGTGGTTATATTGGAACACAGTTCTGGAATCAAGGAAGAACTCAAGAAATTAAAGACAGAGTGCTTCATCTTTCTAACGGAACTTTTGAACAGGATACACAGCAGGCGTAATATGTATATTGGAGAAATTATAAAAGCAGATAGTGCCAATGGAGAGGGAATAAGAGTTAGTATATTTGTATCGGGTTGCACTAATCACTGTAAGGGTTGTTTTCAACCACAGACTTGGAATTATAATTATGGTTATCTTTATGATGATAATATGGAAAATGATATTATAAATGAGCTTTCTCAGTCTTATTATAATGGTTTGACTATTCTTGGTGGTGAGCCTTTTGAGATTAGTAATCAGCAGGGCTTATTGCCGCTTATTAGAAGAATTAAAAAGGAATTGCCTGATAAGACTATATGGGTTTATACGGGATTTACTTATGATGTAGACCTTGTAGCAGGTGGTAAGCGTTATACTAATGTGACTGATGAGATTTTAGACTCTATTGATATTCTTGTTGATGGTAAGTTTGTTGAGGAGTTAAAGAGTCTTATGCTTAATTTTAGGGGGTCTTCTAATCAAAGAATTATAGATATGAGGGCTACTAGGAAAGCTGGGAAAGTTGTGTTATCGAAGCTTAATAATTAGTTTTTTTAAAATATATCTCTATGTAAAAACTGGTATTACATTTTATAGTTGATGAATAAAAGATAAGTAGTTCTAAGATGTGCTGATTAAAATAGTGCAGTCTGGCGTGAACGCAACCAATACGACATCGTGTCGTTAGTTGCTTGCCACGACGTCCTGTCGTGGCATCACTGTTTTCCTACAGCACAACTAAGAACTACTTATCTTTTATCATATACTATAAAATGCAATACCAGTTTTTTATAAACCACTACTTTTTATTAGATTAAATTTTATATTTTAATAGTTGGTGGAGGTGTAGCAGAAGGAGTTTTTGTTTATTAGAGCTTTTCCTAAGCCAGTGCCGATTACGTCTGGGGAAAGAAATAGCATTTCTAGTTTTTTACCTTGAATACCCATAAATGCAGTTGGGGTGTTGTAATCATCGGTGGCAATTATTAAATGTTCTACTTGTGCAAGTGCTAGTGGAACGTATTTTTTATATCGTCAATTTCACTATCTGATAAAAATAGATGTGTTTGGCGAACGGATTGTTGCCAAATTTCTACAAGTTGTTGTATTAATTTATCTTGTCTTATGTTTAGTTCGATTATATTCATAAATAATTCCTTTCGTTTTTCGTAGGTGAAAAGCTACTAACTTTTACCTTTAGGTGATATTGAAATTTAAAAATAAAAGTATTTATTTTTAAAGGGTTTTAATTTAAGCATTACATATATTTAATACTTCATCAAATACTAATTTTCCGCCAAATAAATCTAGCGCACTTCCGATTGTTACATCTATTTGATTATTTCCTAATTCTTTTAAAAGTCTTAAATCGTCATAACTTCCAACACCACCTGCATAAGTTATTGGAAGCTTGTTACACTGTGATAAGATTTTAACAAGGTCTGACTCTATGCCATGAGCTTTTCCTTCTACGTCAACGGCGTGAATTAAGTATTCATCACAATAAGATGACAGTTCGTTCATCAGTTGTGGAGTTACTTTGACATTTGTAAATTTTTGCCACCTATCAGTTACGATGTAATATCCATCTTCTTTTTTGCGACAGCTTAAATCTAATACTAAGTGTTCTTTGCCTGTTTCACTTACTATTTTATCAAGGTTATCAAAACGTATTTCTCCATTTTTAAATACGAAAGAGGTCACTATAACATGAGAAGCTCCGTATTCAAGAAAGCGAGTAGCATTTTCATTATTAATTCCGCCACCTAACATAAGTCCTTGAGGGTATGAAGCTAGGGCTTTTTTTGCTTGAGTTACGTCTGCTTCATAGTATTCTGATGTGGTAGGGTTTAGTAAGATTATGTGTCCGCCTTTTAAGTTGTTATTTTTATAAAGAGAAGCATAGTAACCGCCATCTTTGTCGGAAACGAAGTTTTCTTTTGCGTAGTCACCAGCATCTAGCAAACTGCCACCAACGATTTGTTTTACTTGTCCGTTATGTATATCAATACAAGGTCTGAATTTCATATTTTCTCCAATCTGCGCTAGGGCTTTTCAAATTTTTTAAATAGTATATCATTATTTTTGCTAATTTGTAAAATAAATAGCAATGAGTCAAAGTTTGTATTTACACTATAAAATAACAATTGTATTTATATATTACTGATATTTAGTTTTGGGCAATGGAAAATATTCGAAATTGTTATTGGGAAGTTAAAAATATGGTAAATACTTAATTTAGGTTTAAATAATATTTGCAATATGTTTGTTTGTACAATATAATATTGTATTTGTATAATAGTTATTATTGTTTATAGTTTTTGTAAACAATAATTTTTGATTGTGTTTAAGTAAGTAACAGAGTGGATTGTGAATATCCATTTGGCATTTTATAAAGTCTTTGGAGAGGGACTATAAAAAATACTACGTTGAAATTAAGAGGTTTATAATGTTAAGTGTAAAGAAGCTATCATATTCGTATCCTAATAAAGATTTATATAAAGATATATCATTTACTATAGAAGATAATAAACATTGTGCTTTTATTGGTTCTAATGGAACTGGAAAAAGTACTCTTGTAGATATGATTATGCACAAAGAAGATTATATATATGATGGTAAGATTGAGATTAAGGACAATGTAAAGGTAGGTTATGTAAGTCAGTTTGCTGATGTTGACCCAGATTGTGAAACTACAGTATTTGATTATCTTAGCGAAGAATTTGTATCTATGAATGGTGATATGAATATTGTATGTGACAGAATGGCTGGGGCTGAAAATATAGAGCTTTTGATGGAAGAATATCAAGATATTCTTGATAATATGACAAGAGCTGATTATGACAATTATGAAGTAAATATTAGAAAGAAGTTAAAAGTTGCAGGACTTGAAAGTAAAGAAAAGCTTGAGATTAATAAGTTAAGTGGTGGTGAGTTTAAGCTTATACAGGTAATGAAGGAAATGCTTGTTGTACCTGATATTATGATAATGGACGAACCTGATGTGTACCTTGATTTTGAAAATCTTAATGCACTTAAAAATCTTATTAATTCTTATAAGGGAACACTTATTGTAATTACTCACAATAGATATCTTTTAAGAAATTGTTTTGATAAGATTATTCATCTTGAAAACATGGAGGTTCAAGAATATGATGGTAGATATATGGATTATAATCTTGAGCTTTTAAAGACTAAAATTGAGATTTCAAAACTTGCGGCAGCAGATACAGAAGAAATTGAACGTAATAAAAAGATTGTCGAAAAGTTAAGAAAAGATGCTACAATGTTTTCAAATGCTGCACTTGGCAGGTCACTTCATGCGAGAGTTTCAATCGTTGAAAGACTTGAGGCAAGGAGAATAAAAGCACCATTTCTTGAAATAAAAGAGCCAAAGATAACATTTAAAACAACAAAAGAAGTTTCTAATATAAGTGACAATGTAAATGTACAAGATAGTGAAACAACAGATATTCAAAGTAACAAGCCTATTATAAAAGTTGAAAACTATAATTTAGCTTTTGAAGATAAGCTTCTTGAAAATGTATCATTTGAGATTGGTGAGCATGACAAAGTTGCTATTGTTGGTGCAAATGGTACGGGTAAATCTACTTTGTTAAGACATATAAGTAATAATAATATGTCATCAATTGATATAAGTGAAGATGTTAAGGTGTCATTTTTATCGCAGATACCAGCAGATATGCTTAACGTGGAAAATACTGTTGTGGAAGAATTTGAAGAACTTGGTTTTGAAAATGTTAATGCCGTAAAAGAATATCTTGATAAGTTCTGTATAAATGAAGATATGTTATATAACAGAATTAAAAATCTTTCTGGCGGGGAGAAAAATATTTTACAGCTTGCAAAGATTTGTAAGACAGGTGCTGATTTATTGTTGTTAGATGAGCCTAACAGTCATCTTGATTTATATGCACAAAAAGCACTTGAAAAAGCTATAGAAGATTTTGAGGGTGCAGTTCTTATGGTATCACATGATTTTTATACTGTTGCAAATTGTATGGACTATGTGCTTTTTGTTGAAGATAATACATTAAGAAAGATGAGCATACGAAAGTTTAGAAAGATGATATATGCTAATCATTTTGATAAGGATTATCTTGAAAATGAGCAAAAGCGAAAGGAAACAGAAGAAAAGGTTAGGCGTGCGCTTATTGCAAATGATTTTGAAAAAGCAGAAAAATTATGTGATGAGCTTGAGCAGATTGTTAAGAAGTTGTAAGTATTGATTTATTTGAAATAGTGGGGATTATTAAAGTTAAAATAGAAAAATACCGATATTTATAGTTAGTAGTTAAGTGAATATTTAAAATTTGCGCTACTATTTACTTAATACTATTATTATTGTTATGACAGTTTATCAAAAGGTACTTGCATTTTACTGACAAAACTCATTACATTATGTGATGGTATTAAAGTAATACAAATTTATAGGAGAGAAAAAATCATGGAAGATATCAGAAACGAACAAAAGGAAGCATTAGAAACATTAGTGGAATTTAACGAAAAGCTTGTTAAGAATATGAATATAATTGTTAAGGAATTGTCAGGACAAAGACTTGATGATACAGATAAATTTTTAAAGGGAATTATTGATGCTGTTAATTGGGAAGTTCAAGTTTTGAATGGTACAATGTCACTTTTAAATGAAGATAAAGAAAGAATTAACAAAGAACAATTTAATTCTAAGATTGTAAATTTTGGTGAAGCTATTAAGGAAAATGATGATACTAAGATGGCTGCTGCAATTAAAGAACTTATACCAGAATTTGAAAATCTTGGCGAGAGTGCTAAGGAAGTTATAAAATAAAAATTTGCTTATATCATTTTTAAATGATAATTGCATTACAGGAAATGGCAAAGCATAGAAATTTAAAATATCTAATTTAGGTATTTTTATCTTGTATAGCTTGTTTTAGAAAGTAATGAGGGCAGTTGCACTAAGAAAAATTAATGCGACTGCCCCATTTTTATGTTTATTATTAGAGAATACCAAGTCCATCAAGTAAGACTTTGATACCAATTAATATAAGAATAACGCCACCACAGATTTCAGATTTTGACTGATATTTGTCACCAAATATGCTTCCAATCTTAACACCAACTGCTGAACAGACGAAAGTTACAACTCCAATAAAGGAAACGGCTGGAATGATACTTACTTGAAGGAATGCAAATGTTACACCTACTGCTAATGCGTCAATACTTGTAGCAACTGCAAGTAAGAACATATTTTTAACGTCCATTGAAGCGTCAACTTTTTCTTCTTCACCGAGGGCTTCTTTTATCATGTTAGCACCTAAAATGAGAAGTAGCGCAAATGCTATCCAATGTGCATATTTTGTAATCATGTCGGCGAAGAAGCTTCCTAGTAGATATCCAATAAGTGGCATTAATGCCTGAAAACCACCAAACCAAAGTCCTGCTATGCACATGTGTTTTGGTTTGATTTTGCCAAGAGAAAGTCCTTTGCATATTGATACTGCAAAGGCGTCCATTGATAATCCAATGGCAAGAATAAATAATTCTGCTAAAGTCATAATAAGCCTCTTTTCTGCACACTTATATTACATGATATTTTAGTTTCTGTGTGCTGGAAACTGTTGTTGTTACTTTGTTTGTAACTTGTATTTTGATGGGAGTATATTATTAGCATAAAAAAAGAGACTTATAGACAAATCAATGTCTATAAGTCTCATCATTTAATGATATACCGGGTTCTTTCTAACCATTGTGTCGATCTGACTACTCTTCATAGCAAACTATGAAGGTTCTAACTGTTGATATTTTGCAGTAATCGTACATCATTTTCAGACTTTGGATATACTGTCTTTCT